>NZ_VOZY01000010.1:0-151168 GCF_013419525.1 Acinetobacter sp. YH12076
CTCATGAGTGCTCGGTTATATGCGGGCCAATTGGTTGTGCGGTAGATTTTGTGTGTAGGCTTCTTCATTTGAAAATTATATCGCTGAAAAAGCCTTTACAGATAGGTTTGTGCAACAAAGCCCCTAATAAGCCTAAACCTTCTGCCAAAAAAATTAACATCACAGAACTCAGTAAATATAATTTAGATACCTCACGTGTACAAGAAATGCCAGCCGTTGCTTATGGTCGAACGCAACAAGGCAGCTATAATCCAAACACAGTAGCGAAGAATCTAAGTTTTATTGATGCGATACATATCGCCGTCCAAAGACGTCCAGAAATTACGCAAAGTATTGCTACAGTTGCATCGCAAAACGCCAATATTGACCTTGCGAATGCTGCATATTATCCCCAAATTTCAGGTGGATTAAGTACCGCAGATCTGACAAAAGGCGAGCGTGGACGTCAGTTAGTGTCTTTAAATGCGACGCAGATGTTATATGACTTTGGTAAAACCAAAAGTGCTGTCGGTATCGAAGAAGCAAAAATGTTACAAGAGCAGGCTAATGTACTTGTAAATTTAGATGAAGTTTCTTTTGATGTTGCAAATGCAATTATCAACATTAAACGATATCAAGAAGTGGCTAAAATTGCGCAGCAGCAAATTGCCGGTGTGAGTCGGATTGCTGAGATTGCTAATTTACGTGCAACCGCAGGGATCAGTAGTCAAGCAGACCCTATTCAAGCCAAGTCAAATTTAGAAGCTGCGGAATCAAATTTAATTGTGCAAGAAACTCAACTTCGACAGTACCAACAGCGACTTCGTACCTTGTTAGGTTTTGATGTAAGTCAGATCAATTGGGTGATACCTGATCGGATCTTAACTGCAGCAGCTTTATATGAGGATCCGGACTTCAAGATGATTCCGAGCATGATGAAAGCACAGGCTGGGGTTGAAATTGCCAAATTGCAAAAGCAACAGTCAAAATTAAGTGCTTATCCAACCCTCAATGTCAAAGGCAGTCTGAGTCAGGCGGTGAATGGCCGTAATCCAAATAATGATGAAGATGATGGTTTATATAATTCAATCATGTTGGAAGCCACCAGTAATTTTTACCAAGGTGGGGCAATTGCAGCGCAAACACGTGCCGCTAGCTATGCAGAAGAAGCAGCAAAAGCACAAGTAAATACAGTCTATTTGGATGTGATTGATCAAGTCCGAATGATTCGAGAACAAATCGAAAATAAAAAGCGTCAAATGTCGATATTGGTGCAGCGTCGTGAAACAACTGTAAGAACTAAAGAACTGTATCAAGAACAATATAAATTAGGAACTCGAACGGTTGTCGATCTACTGAATGCAGAGCAAGCCATACATAGTGCCGCACAAGAAATTGTGACATCACAATATGATATCTACTCAGCACTTGCGCAGTACATCCAAGTGACAGGACGTTCACGAAATATTTATGAACTTAATAATATATCTATTCAGGGGTTTGAAGTTCAGCCATGAGTAATACAATAAATTATCAACCGTGGCTACAAGCGGTTATGAATATTGCAAAGCATTATCGAATTGAACCCTCTGAAGAACGTATACGGTTGCAGTTGGATTGGGATCAACACAAAAATGCCGATGAACTGGTCGCAGTGATGGCACGCCAAATTGGATTAAGTGTTCGTAAAAACAAATACGACATAAATCTACTTAATCCATGGCGCTTACCTGTATTGGTCGAGTTCATCAGTGGTGAAGTGGGTGTGGTAGAACGCATCGACGTAGACGGTAATGCCAGTGTCCAATTGAGCGGAGATGAAGGCCTATCTCAAGTCTTCTCTATTGAACGATTGAGCCATGGCGTTCGCAATATTTATATTCTGCGTCCAGAGTCATCTGTACCCGATGCACGTGTTGATGAATACATCAAGCCGTTTGAAAAAAATTGGTTCTGGTCGATTGTTTTAAAAGACTGGAAACGTTATATAGACATTATGTTTGCTTCATTAATGGCGAATATTTTGGCCCTAGCCACTATTTTGTTCTCAATGAACGTGTACGACCGCGTCATTCCATCTCAATCTGTGCCGACCTTATGGGTACTCGCGGGTGGGGTGTTAATTGCGGCGATATTTGAGTTTGCATTACGCGTTTCACGAATTTATTTGTCGGATATTATTGGTAAACGTGCCGATTTGAAAATTTCAGATCGTGTGTTTGGTCATGCATTAAGAATTAAAAATAGCGAACGCTCAAAATCAACGGGTACTTTTATTTCACAAATTCGTGAATTAGAAGGGGTACGCGAAATGGTCACTTCGACGACTGTTACCGCAATTGCCGATTTACCGTTTTTCTTCTTGTTCCTGTTCATCTTCTGGTTAATTGGCGGCAATCTATTTTGGGTCATGCTGTTGGTTGTTCCTTTGATGATTATTCCAGGGATTTTGGCGCAAAAACCATTGGCTAAACTTGCACAAATGGGTATGCGCGAGTCTTCGATTCGTAATGCATTATTGGTCGAATCTGTGCAAGGCATGGAAGATATCAAATTACTTCGTGCGGAATCACGCTTCCAAAACCAATGGAACCACATGAATGAAGTGTCTGCTGATGTCAGCATGCGTCAACGTAAAATCGTCGGCTTAATGTCGGCATGGACGCAAAAAATTCAGGGTCTAACGTTTGCAATCGTTGTACTTGTCGGCTGTTTTGCTGTGATGAAAGGTGAAATGACCACAGGTGCTTTGGTGGCTTGTTCGATTTTGTCTTCACGAATGTTAGCACCGATTTCTGCACTGGCAGGGGTATTAGGTCGTTTACAACAGGCAAAAGTGGCGAAAGCCGGTCTTGATGAGCTCATGAAGAAACCTGTCGATCAACCGGATTATTCTCACCTTATTCATCGACCATCAATTAATGGTCATTATGAACTCAATGGTGTGTCATTTAAGTATGGTGAAGATGATCCACGTCCAAGTCTTTTAATTCCAAAACTGGAAATTAAGGCTGGAGAAAAAATCGCAATTTTGGGCCGTAACGGTGCTGGTAAGTCGACGCTACTCCAATTGTTATCGGGTATGCAAACGCCAGTACAAGGCAAAGTTAAATTAGATGGGATTGAACTGTCTTTAATCGACCCCGCAGATGTGCGTCGTGATATGGGGCTATTGAACCAAAATGCACAGTTATTCTACGGTACGATTCGTGAAAACTTGACCTTGGGTGCTCCGTTGGCTACGGATGAACAATTGATTGAAGTACTGAAAATTACGGGTGCAATTCACTTTGTTCAAGAGAAAAAAGAAGGGTTAGACCATATCATTTTAGAAGGTGGTGTAGGCTTCTCTGGCGGTCAACGCCAAGCCTTGCTGCTTGCACGCTTATTGATTCGTCAACCCAATATTCTATTGCTTGATGAACCTACAGCAGCGATTGATGACGTATCTGAGAAGCAGTTGATCGATCATTTAAAAGGTTATTTACAAAACCGAACTATGGTGGTAGCAACACATCGCCGTGCGGTACTTGAGTTGGTTGACCGCATTATTGTGGTGAATGAAGGTAAAATTGTCATGGATGGGCCTCGTGATCAAATTCTGAATCAGAATGCTCAGAAAAAAGTAGCTGGGGCTTAAATCATGAGTGAAAATAAACAAGAAATACAACGCTCGACCAAAGTCAGCTTTAAAGAGCCACCATTACCGAAATCGAGTTTAATCATTTGGATTATTACGATTGGTCTGGTAATCCTTTTAGTTTGGGCTTGGTTGTTTAAATTAGAAGAAGTCTCTACAGGGACAGGTAAAGTGATTCCATCTTCGAAAGAACAAATTGTTCAGTCGCTTGAGGGAGGTATTTTAACCAAGTTGAATGTGAAGGAAGGTCAAATTGTTGAACAAGGTCAAGTCCTTGCGCAACTCGATCCAACACGCTTCGCATCAAATGTTGGTGAAACCGAGTCTTTACTTGTGGCATCACGTGCGACAGCAGCACGTTTACGTGCAGAAGTGAATGGTACACCATTAACCTTTCCTGAAGATGTTCAAAAGATTCCAGCTTTAGTGAAGGAAGAAACAGCTTTATATCATTCACGTCGTGCAAACTTGGAAGAATCTGTTGCCGGCTTAAAACAGGCATTGGTGTTAGTTCAACAAGAATTGGCCATGACTGAGCCGCTCGTTGCTAAAGGGGCAGCAAGTGAAGTTGAAGTACTTCGTTTAAAGCGTTCAGCGAATGACTTACAAAATCAGTTAAATGATGTCCGTAACCAATATTTGGTGAAATCACGGGAAGAATTGTCGAAAGCCAATACTGATATTGAATCGCAGCAACAAGTGGTGAAAGGCAAATCAGATACACTCAGCCGTACCGTGTTTAAATCTCCAGTTCGTGGTGTGGTCAAAGAGATTGATGTGATGACATTGGGCGGTGTGATTCCGCAAAATGGTAAATTGATGACTATTGTACCTTTGGATGAACAGCTTCTGGTAGAAGCACGTATTTCACCGCGAGATATTGCTTTTATTCGTCCGGGTCAAGAAGCCTTAGTGAAAATTACGGCATATGACTATTCGATCTATGGTGGTCTAAAAGGTAAAGTGACCGTCATTTCACCAGATACTTTACGTGATGAAGTGAAACAAGATCAGTTCTATTATCGTGTTTATATCCGTACAGATAGTGATAAATTAAGCAATAAAGAAGGTAAAAGTTTTAGTATCACTCCGGGTATGGTGGCGACAGTTGATATCCGTACCGGCTCGAAAACTGTACTTGAGTACTTAATCAAGCCATTCAATAAAGCAAAAGAAGCACTTCGCGAACGTTAATAGCGCAGTGCCAATCAAGCCTCCAGCATTGGGGGCTTTTTTGTGGATGTAAGTCTTTCAAAAAACGCTATAATATCCTTTGATACAGGATCTAAAGACGTTATGCCATTTACACTCGCCGCACAGTTTGAATATGAAGAAGACATTAAAAAAAGTCGTTTTCAAGCCATCGCAGTTCCTGTGGAAAATGAACAAGCCGTTAAAGAATTTCTCGAAGCCCATAAAGATATCTCAACAACACATCAGTGTTGGGCATGGAAAATTGGACATACCGTACGTTTTAATGATGATGGTGAGCCTTCAGGCACAGCAGGTCGGCCCATTCTAGCAACCATAGAAGGGAATGACCTAACCAACGTGTTGGTCTTGGTTAATCGTTGGTATGGCGGAATTAAGCTCGGGACAGGGGGATTGGTACGTGCCTATGGTGGCTGTGCAGGTCAATGCCTTTTACAAGCTGAAAAAATTGAACTAATTGAGAAGAAAAAAGTGCAATTTAGTTGTCAGTTTAATGAATGGGCAATTTTCCAATACGAACTCAATCAGCAGCAAATTGAATTTCAGGAAGAATATACAGCGCAGGGCGTAAATGTACTTGCAGCATTGCAAATTCATCAAATCCAACCGCTACAGTTAAAGATTCAAGATGTAACTCGCGGACGTGAACAACTGTATATCGTAGAGGCTGCTGAAGATGAATGAAATAGATCCATTATTGAAATATCGAGAGCAACATAAGCATCGTCTGAATTATATGCCTTGGTTGTATTGGTCACTCAAACCGAAAAATCGTGGTTGGGCTGAAGCTTGGCAACAGGAATATCAAGACTATCTCAAATCGATGGAAACTGTGGAAATTGGTGAAAATAGTTTTATATCGCCATTGGCTCATATTTTTGCCGAACCGGGACGTAAGATTGTTATTGGAGATAACAGCTTTATTGCGGCGGATTGCACTTTGCATGGCCCAATAGAAATAGGCAATGAAGTGGCGATCAATCATCACTGTATTTTAGATGGTGGGCGAGTGGGCATCAAAATTCATGATCAAGTTCGTATGGCGGCATATTGCCATTTATACGCTTTTGATCATGGAATGGATGTCAATCAACCGATCTATCAACAAGCTGTACGTTCACAAGGGATTGAGATAGAGCATGATGTTTGGTTAGGTGCGCATGTTGGAATCAAGGATGGTATTCACATTGCTGAGCAGGCTGTAGTCGGCATGAACAGTATGGTGACGAAAAATGTTGAAGCGCGTGCAATCATTGCGGGAAATCCTGCAAAATTCATTCGATATCGTGAATAAATAATCGCCAAATACTTCATAAATATTTTTTATGCTTACACAAATGCATGCACAGTGAAACAGAGTTGTGATAAGTTAAAAATAACAAACAACATTTTATAGCCAAGCAATAATAAAACGAGGGCTAATCATGAAACGAGTTATCGCCTGTATCGACTCTTCTCCATGCATTAATGCACTAGCTGATGCTGCTGCTTGGGTTGCTAAACAAACTCACCGTGAGTTGGTTTTACTGCAAATACTTGATTACTATCCGGCAAGTTATCACTTAGGTGAAATCAGTGGCGTGATTGGATTTGAAAGTAATGCCATGCTCTTAAAAGAACTCGCGGAGTTAGAACAAAAACAAAGTGATTTAGCGTTAGATTATAGTAATAACTTGCTCAAACACATTTCTGAAATGATCCAAGATAAGCATGGGATTCAAACCACCCATATTCAGGAAAAGGGTGACTTCTTAGAGCAAAGTTTTAATATTTTGCAAGATGACGATATTGTTTTAATTGGTCGCGTTGGTGAACGTTCAGCAGAGCGTAATAAGCCGCTGGGTAGTAATGTTGAAAACTTTATTCGTGGTGCAAGTTGTACAGTTATGACCGTAGGACCAACGTTTAAACCACCGACTCGCTTTATTTTTGCCTATGAATATTCGCCTAAATGCGTTGAGTTAATGAAACGTGTGGCACAAAGTGATCTACTCAAACTCTTACAATGTCATTTGGTTTATGTTGGAGATCACCCACAAATCTTGGATGATCCAAAAAATTATTTAACCAATGCCGGTCTCGATGTGGTGACAGAATACCGTTATGGCGATGTTTCGGAAAATATTCTGGACTATCAACAAGAGCATGGTATTCAGTTAATCGTACTTGGCGCTTTTAGCCACAGTAAAATCCATCAGTTCTTCTTGGGCAGTATCACCACCAGTATTTTCAGAAATTCCAGTGTTCCATTGTTGGTTGTAAAATAAGTTGAGCAAACGAACAGTTGATTTAATAGACGGACAATTACGAGTAAATAAATAATAAGTTGTTGATTTAAAAATAATCAGAGTTATCCTCAAAAATTGTGGATAACTCTGTGTGTAGTATTTGTAAGTAATTGTTTTTATAATAAAATATTATATTGATTGTTTTTTATACCTTTATTCGAGGTGTTTAAAAAACACCTCGATTGAGATTATTTAACGATTGCAATTGCAAAACCGTCATGACCTTTGCAACCAACAGTTTGAAGTGCTGTGCAAGATAAAATTTTCGGATGATTTTGCATAGCTTTGAACATATCACGAATACCTTCAATGCTTGGTTTATGGTTTTCAGCGTTCAGAATCTCGCCTGCACGAATCACATTGTCTAAAACAATCACTGTACCTGAATGAGATAAATTTAAACTTAATTCTAAATATTCAGGGTAGCTCTGTTTGTCTGCATCGACAAAAATAAAGTCAAAAGCTTCTGTGTCGTCAGGAAGGGCACGTAAAATATCTGCCGCACGACCACATTTCAGTTCTATCGTTTGTGCAAGCTTTGCATTATCAATATTTTCTTGACCGAGGGCAGCATGTGTATCACGACCTTCAATGGTCAGAATGTAACCATCTTCAGGTAATGCACGTGCTAACCACATGGTGCTATAGGCTGCAAAAGTTCCAAGTTCTAAAACGCGTTTACACTTGTTCATTTGGATTAACATTTGAAGCAGCATGCCTTGATTAGCCGCTACAGCAAGATGATCAGGAAAGCCACGTTCATCCGTATGTTGAAGTGTTTGGGTCAATATTGGATCTTCAGGAATTAAATGTGAATCGATGTAAGCATCAATGTCTGTCCACATTTGTTGCATGTTGTCGCACCTCGTGATTGATGCAAGCATTTTAAACCTTTCCACCAACATCGCAATTTATTGTTCTATATTTGAATATTTTATGTACAAAAAAGACCTCCGAAGAGGTCTTGATATGACGATGTAATGTTTTAGTAATTACACATTGATGAGCGACTTGAGTGATCAGGCCCCCAAGTACGGTAGCCTTGAGTATCAATATGAATTTGTCCGCTGGCATATAAACCTAATCCCATATTGAGACTCTGCCCGTGTTGTGACCAAAATTGGCATAAACGGAACTTGGTATTTTCAATATAACTGTAGTCTTCGGGCTGCGGGTACGCAGGTCCAATACGGAAATCAATCGCCGAGTTATATAGGTGACGAGATGAACTTGCACCACCGGCACATTGGTTCAAAGGCAAATCACGATAAACCGAAGTCACTTCAAAGTCCGTTAAGATATTTGCAGCTACTAAATATTTAAAGACACGTAAGGTTGCAATTTGGTTTTGCCATAATTCACGGTTAGGCACCATATATTCTGAGCGACCACATTTTTGCCAATCACGTGCAGTACGCATCAGCTCAAATGATGGAATGATATTGCCTACACCATTTTTCTCTAAAAAGACTTCATAGTCTCGAACGCGACGTAAATTATCAACAGACGCGACCCATGAGTTGTATGCATAAGGCACCACTTTAGGCGGGGCTTGTCTGAGGGTCGTCACTTTTTCTTGAGGTATGTAAATACGTTTACCGTCGGGAGTTGTAATAGTGTGACCTTGTTTTTGTGGTGTAGTTGTACAACCAATGAAAACAAGAGGGAATATTGCAACGGACAATAATCCCTTGAGTAAATGCTTCATTATAGAAATCAATTATTTATAAACTCGTTCTATTTTAATCCAATTTGATTGAGAAAATTTGAATAATTTGCAATGAAATGTGTGCTTTAAGTATAAAAAAAGATCAGCATGTGCTGATCTTTTCATGAAAGCGTAAAATTACTTTTCAAGATATTGTAATTTATCAGCTTTACCGTTCCACTCTTCACGGTCGGCAGGTTGATCACCAATTTGAGTGATGTTCGGCCATTTTTGAGAAAGTTCAGTATTAAGTTCGATAAATACTTCTTGACCTTCAGGTAACTCATCTTCAGAGAAAATCGCGTTAGCTGGACACTCAGGTTCACATAGCGCACAGTCGATACATTCATCTGGATTAATAACAAGGAAGTTTGGACCTTCATAGAAACAGTCAACAGGGCAAACTTCTACGCAGTCTTGATATTTACATTTAATACAGTTTTCAGTGACAACAAAGGTCATGGCGACAGCTACCTAAAAAATATGGTTCTAATAAACTAATGGTGTATTTTAGGCAAAAAATAGGGTAACTAACAATTCCTTTTATTGATAATTATTATATGCAGTGCTGTTAAAATCACTAAAAACTGAACAATTTATGTAAATTTCACAATGAATGAGAATCATACTCAAAAACTGATTAAATTACATCTGTTTATCGAACAATATTTTTAATGTGTATTTTAAGCATGAAACATTTTAGAACATTAATTTTTTATCAATTTATTGCTGAATAGCCGCAGTGGTAGATAGCAAACATTCACTAATTTACGCGTTTGAATGGTGTCAATGCAAAGAACACCTTTATAGGTGCTCTTTGCGTTTCTTATCTATCGTTTCTGCTTAATTAGATCTTAAGTAAATCTTTCAAGGCGTAAAGTTGTTGTAGTGCTTCACGTGGACTTAAGTTATCGACATCTAAATCTGCTAAGGCATCAAGTACGGGCGATGTTTTTTCAACTTCAACCACGCGTTCGATGACTTCTGGCTCTGCTAGTGCAGAGAATAAATCGGTTTGTGCAGCCGTATTGAGTTGCTGCTTTTGCTGAGTTTCTAAAATGCGAAGGCGATTTTGTGCTTCTTTGATCACTGCCGCAGGAATACCTGCAAGCTTTGCCACCTGTAGACCATGACTTTGACTCGCCGGGCCTTGTTGAACTTTATGCAGTAAGATCAGGTTGCCATTTAGCTCACGAGCAGTCACATGATAGTTATCGATATTAGCGTCTTTGCCTAACTCGGTGAGCTCAAAATAATGGGTTGCGAATAGGCATAAACATTTAATGCGACGCGTGAGATCGAGCACACATGCCCACGCCAAAGATAAGCCATCATAGGTACTCGTACCACGTCCGACTTCATCCATCAGTACCAGTGATTGATTGGTTGCATGATGAAGAATTTGAGAGGTTTCAGTCATTTCCACCATGAAGGTTGATTTGCCTGTAGACAAGTCGTCGGCAGATCCAATACGGGTAAATATCCGGTCGATAGGCCCTAAAATGGCAGATTGGGCAGGGACAAAGCTACCACAGTAGGCCAATAAGCTGATTAAGGCAGTTTGGCGCATAAAGGTCGATTTACCGCCCATATTTGGCCCTGTGATAATCGCCATGCGGTGATTAAAGTCCAAACTAGTATCATTTGGAGTAAATGCTGATTTGCTCAGAGATTCCACAACTGGGTGACGTCCGGCTTTGATTTTGATCCCAACTTCAGGGCTATATTCAGGACGTGACCAATTTCGTAATCGAGCTTGATGGGCAAAATTAGCCAGTAAATCAATTTGCGCTATAGCGGCGCTCATCATTTGTAAGTTGCCAATATCTGCACGTAACTCATCAAGTAATAGCTCAAAGAGCATTTTTTCGCGCGCTAATGCACGTGACTCACTCGAAAGCACCTTATCTTCAAAAGATTTCAACTCAGGGGTAATGTAGCGTTCCGCATTTTTTAGGGTTTGGCGGCGAATATAATGATCAGGTGCTTGCTCAGCCTGCGCTCGAGTGAGTTCAATATAGTAGCCACTGACACGGTTATAGCCAATTTTTAAGGTTGAAATTCCGGTTTGTTCACGCTCTTTGATTTCGAGATCAATGAGGAATTGTCCTGCATGGTCACGAATTTTACGCAGTTCATCAAGTTCAGTGTCGAAACCCTCGGCAATCACATTTCCATCACGTAAAAGCACTGGCGGGTTTTCTACGATGGCAGACATGAGACGCTCATGTAAGCCGTGAAAATCACCCATTTCATCATTTAACTGAGCGATCAGCTTAGATTGGTGTGACTGAATGATCGGTTCAAGTGCATGTCGAAGATAGGGAATTTGTGCACAAGTTTGACGTAACTGAACTAGGTCTCGTGGACGTGCACTGCCGAGAGCTACACGAGATAGCACACGTTCAATATCACCAATTTCTTTGAGAACTAAGCGGATCGGAGACTCATGATAGCCTTGCAGCATCGCTTGTGATGCATCTAAACGTGCATCCAATAAAGCGGTATCTCGTAAAGGCTGCATTAAGGTACGACTTAATAGACGGCCACCCATCGCAGTTTGGCAATCATTGATCAGTTGGAACAGGGAAGTGCCATGTTCAAATAAAGGATCAATCAGTTCTAAGTTACGACGAGTGACGGGATCGAGCGCCACGAAATCACTACTTTGTTCGAGTTGAATGCTGCGAATATGGGGTAAAGCAGTTTTTTGAGTCACTTTTGCATAGTGAATCAAAGCCGCTGCGGCAGCTTTCGCCAAAGGCAAATGGTCAATACCAAAACCTGAAAGTGTGGCTACTGCAAATTGGTCACACAGAGTTTTTTGTGCGTTATTTAAATTGAAGTCGACGTTTGGACGTTTAGTGACAGGGCAGTCTAATTGACGTTTAATTTGTTCGACAATATTCGGATCAATAAGATCTTCATCAATCAAAATTTCGCTCGGCATTAAACGTGAAAGTTCGATTGCTAATTGTTCCAGCTGATACTCCATTTGCTGAACTTTGAAAATACCTGCACTGAGGTCTAGTAAAGCAATCCCGATCTGATTTTGTTGTAAGCAGATCGCGACTAAATTTGAACTTTGATGGGAGGCAATCAGTGCATCGTCCGTTAATGTCCCCGGGGTAATGATACGGACAATTCCGCGCTCAACCGGCCCTTTGCCTGTCACTTCACCAATTTGCTCGCAGATCACCACCGTTTCACCTTTTTTTACAAGGCGGGCTAAATAGCCTTCAGCTGCATGGTACGGGACACCCGCCATAGGAATAGGCTCACCATTGGCTTTACCACGATGTGTTAGTGTAATTCCTAAAAGTTTTGCTGCCTTATGCGCATCTTCAAAAAAGAGCTCGTAAAAATCACCCATCCGATAAAACATCAGTGAATGCGGATTTTGCATTTTGACTGACATGTACTGTTGCATCATCGGGGTCAGGGTTGAAAGGTCAACTTTGGAATTATCAGCTTGCATGAAACGAAATACCTTAAAATAAAAATTTGTGCGCTGCTAAACGAATAACACTGTTTTGATGGAAATTGAATTTAGAAAAAGTCCTTATATTTATATTGTCTCTTCATTCAAAATTACAGGTGCATGTTAACAAATCGTGTTGCTGATTCTAGCAAAAAAAGTGGTAGGAAAATGCCAGAAAAGGTTTGTCTGCATGTAAAAAAAGCAGTCAAAATATTATTTATAAACGCTAAAAAGTCTGTGTGTAAATTCAACAATGGATAAATTAACAAAGCGATAAACTGACTCAAACATCAAGCTGCGCTTCAGCCTGAGCTAATCGATATTGGTTGCGACCGCTACCTTTTGCAAGGTAAAGTGCACGATCGGCAGCCTATATAAATTTCTGAATTTGATAAGATTTGGATGGAATGATCGTTTCCGTACCGATGCTAATCGTCACAAATTTAGACATATGGCTGGCTGGATGTGGAAGTTCGAGTGATTAAATTCTGCCTAATAAATCGGCTGCCAAAGGTTCAATTTTCAGCTTCAGTTAACACCCTAAAGAGGAGTAAAAACTCTTCGCTGCCATAGTGTGCAGCTAACTCACCATTTCGATTAGTGATTTGAGACAAAACCTCTGCAATTTGGGTCAGGCAGATGTCACCCGCCTGATGACCTAAATGATCATTTTAATTTTCAAAAATTCGATATCGATCACCATGATGCTTAAAGGCTGTTGATGGCGTAGGGCATAACGCCATTGCTGTTCTAAAGCTCCTTATAGCGGACGACGGTTTGCTAGCCCAGTAAGTGGGTCATGTTCTACCAACCAGCAACCATGGCAATATAAAAACGCATACCTACAAAGGCATAGATGATGACCACGGCATAGTTCATGGCTGCATGTAATAGCCATCATTGTGATCATTACAAATCATAGTAAATATGATCGCAACAGCGCACATCGAGCCTAGACAAGTATAAACATTAAAATAAGGGTTTAATGCGGAACAAAAGATAAATCCCATGCAATCAGAATGATAAACACTACCCAAATATACAGAGGAATCTACAAAACTGCGTTATGGAATCACTTGATAAATCCCCGTACATGACAGGGCATACAGGAGAAAAATAATAATTCCGCGAAAACGAAATTCTTTCGCCACTTCATCACGGTAGAGCGGTTGATAAATGGATTATATACTTGACGTAAAATATACTTTATTTAATATTGTTATGATTAGACCCTTAATTTCACAGAAGAAGTGACTTAAAGCCTTAAAATTTCATAATTCGATATGCGCATAAAATAATTAGGAAAAGCGCACAATATTTTGTCTTTATTTTACAATAATTTATTTCCAATATAAGGTTTATGTAAAGTTCAACGAGTGCCTTTGAGTTTTAAAATGATTAAAAAAAAAAGCTTATATAGTAACTACCTGAATAATGGCATATTCAAGTAAATGCAGAAATAAAAAAACCGATCCTGAGATCGGTTTTAAAATATGTAGATCGATTTAAATGCTGTATTGCCTTATGGTTTATAGAGGCCAAGTTCAATCAAATGCAAACGTAATATACGGCGTAGTTCGAGTACAGCTTCAGGGGTTTCTTGAATCGAATGACCCCCTTTAATGATTTTTTCTGAAACAGCACCCTCTAGATGAGCACTAGTGTATGGTACGATATCATCCGTCATAATATTTTTATCTTGACTGTTGGTGTTATTTCCCATAATTGAATGAAACTTCAAACCCTTACGCGGCTGAATATCTTCAGTGAGCGCGATAAATTTTGATTGATGACTTAAGTCACTTGGTCCATTTTGGATCAAGCCATGGTCAATTTCACGAAATAAATCTTTCAGGTCTTCTTCTTGAGTTAACACATCACCCATGGCCGATAAAAAAGCTCCTGGGAGTTTAATAATTTTTCGAGCGGCTTTGGTAAACCAGCGATCTGCATATTCTGTACCGCGATGAGGTGCAGCTAAAAAAATTGCGCGGCTGAAATTAGGAATATCATCAATCACCATACGCTGCTTCACGACTGGAATATTTCGGTACTGATTTAATTGACGTGAATTCATCATTTTCAAAGCTGCTTGTGTGGTATCGGCTTGGCTGACCAGTAGTCGTGCAATAATGCCGCCCATACTATGACCGACTAGAACAGCATCTTTTTTAGCTGCGGCATTGGCGTCTACTTTGCTAAAGGTCTGAGTCAAAATGGAATAAATTTGGAAGCGGCTTTCAATAATCGGCATATTAGTTGAATAGAAGACTTGCCATACTTGATAATGTTCACGTAGCACTGAATCGCCCATAATATCGTTAGTCAGACGAATCCATGCTTCAGGGCTGCTAGCAAGACCATGTACCAAGACGATAACTTTCTTGTCAGGATTATATGGTTCAAGCATGTAGAGATGCGGCATCGTCAGCTTTTCATCTCGGTCAATCAGTGATAAATAAGCTGCCTTACCCAAGTTATTTTGTGCTAACCAAAGACCATATGGAGCAGAAAAATTGGCAGCAAGCGCATAGTTTTTATTGGCAATATTGACCTGTTCATACTTATACGGGTCGTAAGCTTTAATTTGAAACTCATGTTGATTCAAAATTTGATCAACTGTAGTTGTAGCGCTTAGTGGTTCAGCCGTTAAGGTTGCAGCTAAATAGCGCGCTTGATGGATATTAGGATTTGAACCAGACGGATATTTAAAATCAATCGGGTTGATAATATATTTTGCTTTGCCTGTTTCAATCGTATGTTCTTCGGGTAAAACTACAAGAAATTCGGAGCCAAAACCATCTCGGCGGGTAATTGAACGTAAACCTGAGAAGTTGAGGTTATAGGTTGACATCAATTGTTCAATTTTACGATTTTTGAGTTCTGGGTAGTGGCTGAAGTCAATGTGATAGGTGGTTTGTCCGACTTTGATCTGTTGTGTGACTTCTTGCGGTTTATAACGTAGCGCGTAGCTACTAACCAGTTTGGCAATCCCTTGATTATAGAAATCTCGGATTTGAACTTGGCGGTTATCAAAAATACGATCAGCAGGCGCACGTTTGGTTTTAAACATGTACGCATAGCTATAGCGAATACTTTTATCGAGAAGTATCAATTGTTGATCTAAGCACTTATTATAAGTGTCTTGTTCAATTTTTTGTTTTTCTTCAGATTTGTGACTACTGAGCACACCTAACTTGCAGGCTGAAGAAGATTCATATTCTATAGCTTTAGCTAAATATAATTCACTTGCTGTAGAAAGTAATTGTTCATCTTGAATCTGAGGAATTTGTTGTAACTCATCAACACAGGCTTTCGGGTCTTCTGTGCAGGCTTTGGCTTCCCGACCTGTCATCGACAAGACATTTAAACTGGCTTCGCTAAGTTTGTTTCGAGAAATAATACTTTCACGTTCATTGGCAATCGAAACATTGAGTTTTTGATTTTTGACACTGACGACCTGACATCCACTCAGTACGCTTGTACTTATGATTCCAAGGAGCAGTATTTTTTTAATATTTTGCTGCATAAAGAGGCCGCGCATAAGGTTAAGTATTTTCAAATCATACGATAATTGTCAGGATTTTCAATTCACCTTAAATGAAAAAAGACCGTTAAAACGGTCTTTTTTCAAAAGAATTTTCTAAATCGTCTGATTTAAGACGCAGCTTTTGGTGGATTTAAAACTTGCCAAACATTCCAGCGACCTTGCTTTTCAATTTCTTGAATTAAACGATCAGCAACTTCTGCTTCTTGTGGATATTTAACTTTATAGTTCTTTAAAACCTGAATGGCGTTCTTTTTTTGTTCCATGGCAATATAGTTATTTGCTGCAGAAAGATACGCTTCTTGAACACCGGCTTTCATTGCTTTGTCTAAGTATGGAATCGCTTCACGTTGACCACCACCTTCAGATAAACCAAAACCGAACCAGAAGTTTGCTTCTGCATCATCTTGGTTGATTTTTAAAATACGTTGTGCGTAAGTTAATGATTTAGTTGTATACACAGAACCCAAATCAAGGTTACGTGCCATCACACTGGCTTTAAATGCACGAACTAAAATATCAAAAGAAGCATTGTCTTTAGACGCAAGCGTATCTAATTTTTGCGTAACTTCCTTGAGTTTAAGCTCAAACCCTTTGCGTTCTTGGCGTTGAACAAAACGTGGTGGATAGTGACGTGCTTTACCTTCAACAAGCTGTAAGAAATCATCAATTTCAGTAATGTCGATTTCATTGTCACCTGCTAAAGCAGCAAATTTCATCGAACGTTCTTTGCTGTCAACAGTGGGGATAATCAGGCGGTTTTCTTCAAGAGTTAATTGCTTAGATGGGTCGGTTGGGCTAGTTACCACCATCTTAGTCACAGGCTGTGCTGCAGCTTTTTGTAAATTTAATTCAAAAGGAGGTGGTGCATCGTAGTTAAATGGATTGAGTGCGTAGAAAGGTGGAGTCAGTTCAGGCTCTACAAAAATCATGGCATCTTTAGGAGCATTATTTTTAGTTGGGGCGCTTCCACAAGCGGCAAGGGTTAAAGCAATACAAGCAACTGCCAAGGGCTTAAGCGTCATATTATTCATCCATTAAATTTATTTTATAAAAAAAAGCATGTTGGTCAGTCTAAAAAAACTCTGAACAACATGCAAGTTAAAGGCAACTTATTCTGATTGCTTTTGGTTAAGCTTTAGATTGTGAACTTTGCGCTTCGCATTCGCGGCGCACATCTTCAATGATTTTAAGTTCTTCCTGACTAAAAGGTTGTTCATTAAGCTGTTGCTTTTTGAACGTTGGGTCAAGGAGAGACAAACGCTGACACAAATTATTCATACGTTTTTCATTGTGCTGAATACGATCTAACAATACACGCATACCTTCTAACATCGGGTCAGTTTGGTCTTGGGTTGCAGCATAAGGCTGGAAACCAATACTTTCTGCATAGTCGCGACGACGTGTTTCCGCTTCATCTTTTGGTTTATCTTTGGTGATGAAGCGTGCTGGATTGCCCACAGCAGTAGTATTTGCAGGAACTTCTTTAGTCACGACGGCATTTGAACCGACTTTGGCATTTTTACCCACCGTAAATGGGCCCAAGATCTTTGCACCAGCGCCAACCACTACACCATCTTCCAAAGTTGGGTGACGTTTGCCTTTGTTCCAAGTCGTGCCACCTAAGGTCACACCATGGTAGAGGGTGACATCATCACCAATTTCAGCTGTTTCACCAATCACCACACCCATACCGTGGTCAATAAAGAAACGACGACCGATTTTCGCACCCGGATGAATCTCAATGCCTGTGGCAAAGCGGCTAAAAGAAGACAATAGACGAGCTGAGCCTTTACACTCTTTTTTCCAAAGTTCATGTGCCATACGATGCATGATTAAGGCATGAATTCCTGGATAAGTCGTTAAGACTTCGAGTGTATTTCGTGCAGCAGGATCGCGCGCGAATACAGCCTGTATATCTTCTTTGAGCTGCTTAAGCATTAGATTGATCCTCATTGTCTGTAGATTTTTTCCATGTTCCGTTATTTAATGCCTGTACTCGGCTAAAGATGCCACGTAATAAGTGGTATTCCATACGATCTAATTGTATACGTCCAAATAGGCGACGCAAGCGTAAAGGTAATAATCTTGGATTTTTTGGATCCATAAATTCAATCTCTGCCAGCATTTTTTCAATATGCGGGTAGAACTGTTCCATCATTTCATGGGTCACCAAAGGTTCGTCCCATTCCATATCGATGTCATCGGTAACATGCATATTGGCATCAGGATTTGCAGTTAACTCAGTATGTGCAAGGGCGGCCATGCGCATTTCATAGCAAATGACTTGAATCGCTTGGGCAACGTTTAAGACGCCATATTCAGTATTTACTGGAATAGTGACGTGATAATTGGCCATTGCCAATTCTTCATTGGTCAAACCACGGTCTTCACGGCCAAACACCACGGCAATTTCTTGCTGTTGTTCACAGACCGCTTTGAGAGACATTTCGGCAGCAGGGCGAGCGTCGAGTAATGGCCATGGGATGGTACGACTACGCGCACTAGTACCAAAGACAATATGACAATCTTTAATAGCTTCTTCTAATGATTCAACGATTTCAATTTGATCAATTAAATCGACAGCACCGGCAGCTAAGGCATTAATGTCCGGATGCGGGTAAGTCTTCGGTGCAACTAAGACTAACTTTGAAAGTCCCATGGTTTTCATGGCACGTAATGCACTACCAATATTTGCGGGTAATGTTGTGTTCACCATGACAATACGCACATGAGAGAGATGTGCTGAAACCGCAGCATTGTCAGTTTGATTCATGATATTTCCAATATGTTTATTTAAAAAAGCAGTTCAAACAGCGTTTAAACTTTAAGAAAATTGATTGGCTTCTGCTTGGTATAAATCCATGGCATCATCCATGCTCATCCCATCTGGCGGTGGCGGAACCTGCGCAGGAATAGAGGCTTGTTCATAACTTACCGCTTTGGCAGCTTTGGATTTGACATGATATTCGATATGCAAAGATTCTTTGCCGAAGTAGTCACGCAGCTTAGACAGTAATTCATCTAGTGGGGCAACTTTCCAGTTTAAGCCCAAATGAATGTCGGCCGTCGCATATGGATAGTCAATATATAACTGCACAGGGATATGCGTACACATATCGACATTGCAAAAAGGCAGTAAAATATCTTGGATGTCGCGTGATAGCGTTTTACTAAAATGTTCAGGTGTTAATTTAATTTGAATGGCATTGGCACGTTTTTGACGGATTTCATTCAAACTGAAGGCTTTAGTTAAGCGACCCATTGGCCGATCAAAACCTTCACGTTCGTAAATTTCACCTTCAATGACCACCACTTTTTCGTTTTGAATCACATCTTTGAAGCGGTTAAAACGTTCGTGATTCGCAGACACTTCTATACGTGCAGTACCATCATCGAGCGTCACCATCATGCGGTTCGGGAAGTTGGCAATATCGACGACTAGGCCTGCAAATACTGTAGTGACACCACGTCGTGTAGGCGTAAGCTCATTAATGCGCTGTGAAATAAAGGCTTTTAGCTCTGATCGATACACATCGATCGGATGACCTGTTAGATAAAGCCCAAGAGTATCTTTTTCACCTTTAAGACGAACTTCATCAGACCACGGTTTAACAGGTTTAGAAGGTTTACGCTGAACTTCTTCAACTTCACCAAATAAATCCATCATCCCTGTTTCGCGGTTTGTACGGGCTTGGTCAGCCGCTTGTACAGCTTCTGGCAATTGCGCCATCAAGTCAGCGCGTTCTAATCCTAAACAATCCAATGCGCCACCACGAATCAATGCTTCAAGCGTGCGCTTATTGATTTTTTTTAGGTCAATACGATGACAGAAGTCAAACAGATCTTTATATGGGCCATCTTGGATACGTGAGTCAATCACAGACTGCATGGCAGCTTCACCGACACCCTTGATCGCACCTAAACCATAGACGATGGTTTTTGGATCGCTGGCATGGAAATTATATAAAGACATATTGACCGAAGGTGGCAAGACTTCAAGACCATTAATACGACAGTCATCGATCAAGAACACCACGTTATCGGTATTCTGCATTTCCGAGGTCATCACTGCTGACATAAATTCAGCAGGGAAATGTGCTTTTAACCAAGCGGTTTGATATGCAACAAGGGCGTAGGCTGCGGCATGGGATTTGTTAAAACCATAGCCTGCGAATTTTTCCATATAATCGAAGATATGGTTGGCCGTATCTGCATCAATACCTTTGGTTGCAGCACCTTCAGTAAAGATCTGACGGTGCTTAATCATTTCTTCGACTTTCTTTTTACCCATGGCACGACGAAGTAAATCCGCGCCACCCAAGCTATAGCCAGCACAGAACTGCGCTGCCTGCATTACCTGTTCCTGATACACCATAATGCCGTATGTCGGTTCAAGGACACTTTCTAGTAATGGATGTAAGTATTCAAACTCGCCACCATGCATACGGTAAATAAAGTCAGGAATCAGATCCATCGGGCCTGGACGATATAAAGACACGAAAGCAATAATTTCTTCGAACTTACTTGGACGTGCCTCTTTCAGCATTTTTTTCATGCCGACGGATTCAAACTGGAAGACTGCTGTGGTATTTGCATCTGCGAACACAGCATAGGCAGGTTTGTCATCCAAAGGAATTAAGGAAATATCGATAGGTGTAGTGATATCTGGACGGGCATTAATGTGCTTAATGGCATCTTCAATTACAGTTAAGTTACGTAAGCCCAAGAAGTCGAATTTAACTAGACCTGCAGCTTCCACATCGTCTTTATCGAATTGGGCTACACGGTTAGTTCCATCTGCATCACACAGTACAGCGGAATAGTCGGTTAACTTGGTTGGTGCAATTACCACACCACCGGCGTGTTTACCTGTATTACGGGTAATGCCTTCAAGTTTGAGTGCCATTTCCCAAATTTCGGCTGCATCGTCGTAATCAGGATTTGATGGGTTGGTGACAATATCTTTTAGCTGTGGTTCGGCCTCAATGGATTCTTCCAAACTTAAACCTAAAGGCTTGGTCGGAATCATTTTAGAAATACGGTCAGCCAAACCATAAGATTTACCCAAGACACGGGCTACGTCACGAATTGCACCTTTTGCCGCCATGGTACCGAAAGTTGCAATCTGAGAGACCGCATCTCGACCATAAGTGCGTGCAACATAGTCAATAACACGGTCACGACCTGCAATACAGAAATCGACGTCAAAGTCGGGCATTGATACACGTTCAGGGTTTAAGAAACGCTCGAACAGTAGGTCATAACGTAGTGGGTCAAGGTCAGTAATTTTTAAACTATAGGCAACTAAGGAACCTGCACCCGAACCACGGCCTGGACCAACAGGGACGCCATTACCTTTAGACCATTGAATAAAGTCCATGACAATTAGGAAATAACCTGGGAATTGCATGGTCAGGATGATCCCAACTTCATAAGCCAAACGTTCATCATAAGGCTTACGAATTTCTGGCCAGTCGTCACCACGTTGTTCGACAGGGTACAAATGCGCTAAACGTTCTTCTAAACCTTCTTTTGATAAATGTTCAAAATAGGTGTCAATTGTATGACCTTCAGGAATTGGATAATCGGGAAGGTCATGGAAGCCTAAACGTAATGACACATTACAGCGTCGCGCAATGTGATAGGTATTTTCTATAGCCGTTGGAATGTCTGTAAACAGCTCCGTCATTTCCTCGGCAGTTTTAAAATACTGTTCAGGACTGTAATTTTTAGGGCGACGATTGTCACCGAGGACATAGCCATCGGCAATACAAACGCGTGCTTCATGTGCCTCGAAATCTTCTTTACGTATAAAATGCACATCGTTATGAGCAACTACACCAATGTTAAATTTCTTCGCAAGTTTTACTGCTTCGTGAATAAAGTCTTCTTCACCCGAGCGCTCAGTTCGTGTAATCGCTAGATAAACACGATTGCCAAATTTTTCGACCCATTCAGCTAACAGGGGTTCAGCTTTTTGCGGGTTAGAAGAGCAAAGCATTTTGCCGACATCACTTTGCATACCCAGTAAAACAATCAAGTCTTGGTGTTGATTTAAAATCCAATCTTTTTTTACGCAAGGAATATCAAGCTGTTGACCTGAAATATAACCTTCAGAAACCAACTCTGTTAGACTGCGCCAACCTTTATTGGTCATCGCTAGAAGAGTAGCTTTGTGTTCAGCATCATTCAAACGAATGGTTGAACCAAATATGGGTTTAATGCCTTTATCTAAGCACTTTTTATAGAATTTTACAGCAGCATGTAGATTTGAAAGGTCAGTAATGGCCAGAGCGGGCATTTCATCTGCAGCTGCAGCTTTAACAAGATCAGGTATACGTACAATAGATTCAGTAATGGAAAATTCTGTAAAAATACCAAGATGTACAAAGTGCATAGATGAGTCCCTGCGAAAACAGCTGCTGATTTTAGCATGCTCTGAGATCAAACTTGCGTTTATTGCATGGCTTTATACAGATTTATAAATTCACTGTTTAATCAATAAACGCTGTATGACAATCACCATTTAGCAAGCAATACCTTGATTAACTGAAAAGGCAGTTAATTTGCCATTTTTAAAGTTGAATGCTAGATTGCCAATATAGGGTAAATCATAATTTTGCGGCTCTTTCAGCACGGATTTGGCATGAGTCGGTGAGAGTAAAATCACATAAGCAACTTCATTTGGATTGGCCAATTTTGCACTTTTGGGAAAGTCTTTTACAAATTGTTGAAAGTTATATTGGCTTATCAGATGTTTTGACCCAATTTGAATTTTAACGCGTATTTGAGTGGATTTATCCCATTCCATCCAAACATCCCCTTTGGTTTGTCCAAGTTGGGCGAAGCTGCTTTTATTTTTATAGAATGAATCATTCTTAACTTGAGGATTGTCCTCAGCATAAATTTCAAATTTTAGAAATTTACCTTTTGATGTGACATGAAATTCAGTATTACCGGTACATTCTGAATATTCATATTTTGGTCTCACTGGATTTTTGCTGATTAATGCATTTACTTTTGATGCAGGCAAGGGTGAGGCTAAGTCAACATCATTTACCTTAATACTAGTTACATAGTCATAATCAGCAATGGATGTAGATGCTGCTGAAGTGATGAATATCCCCGTCGTGAAAAAATTTAAGCGGAAAATTTTTGCTGTCAGTGTAGTTTGCATGGGGAATATAAAATTCTATTCTTTTGATATTTTGTACTCATTCAAGTTTTTGTAAACGTAATATTGAAGGTTATATTTTAAATTTTATGGTGTTGCTAATTTGCCGTCAAAATAATTTAAAACTAAAAAAATTTTGGTTTAATTACGGCATTAAAAACTAAATTTTAGAATCTAAGAAACTAAAAAGCCCTCCGAGGAGAGCTTAAATATATGAATTATGCCGGCTTAGCGCAGTTTTGATAACCAGTCTCCCAGACTTTGAACAATTTGTACCAAAATCAACAATACAATGACGGTCATGATGACCACGCTACTATCAAAACGTTGATAACCATAAGAAATGGCAAGATCACCGATACCGCCTGCACCTACTGCACCCGCCATGGCTGTTGCACCAATTAAGCTAATGGTTGCAGTCGTTAAGTTTAAAATTAAAGAGCTACGAGACTCTGGTAGGACAAATTTAGTAATGATTTGCAGCGGAGATGCACCCATCGCTTGAGCAGACTCAATGATGCCGTCATTCACTTCAAGCAACGATGTTTCAATCAGACGACCAATGTAAGGACCAACATAGATAGTGAGCGGAACAATTGCAGCCCAAGTACCAATTGAAGTACCCACAATGACTTTGGTCAAAGGGATGACCGCAATCAAGAGGATAATAAATGGCAATGAACGCAGCGCATTCACAATCGGGTTCAAACCATGGTAGATGACACGGTTAGGCAAAATGCCTTGTGGACGTGAGACATATAAAATCACGGCCTGGATAAAACCCCAAATACAGCCAAAGAGCATGGCAAAGAACACCATGTGAAAAGTTTCTTGTAGGGCAGTGACGAACTGATCCATAGACAAAGAACTTTTCCAAAAGGGTGCTGTAATTTGAGTCAGCCATTGAACAATTAAATCTCTCATTGCTGAACTCCTGCTTGAGTGACTTCAACGCCATGTTGTTCTAAGAACGCCACCGCTTGTTGAATCAATGCTGCATCACCTAATAGCTGAACGAACATTTGTCCAATCACCGCACCATTAATTTCAGTCATATTGGCAAACAAAATATTCAGGCTAATATCAAACTGTTTAATTACCGCTTGAATGACGGTTTCCTGTGCCGAACTGCCCAGAAATTTTAAACAATAAATACTGTTATGGTTTTGATTTTCTAGATTATTTAAAATAGTAACAGGAAGCTGTTGCTGCAATACAGTTTGAATAAAGTTTTTGGTTGTATTGTGTTTTGGCTGACTAAAAATCTCTAAGGTTGAGCCGTGTTCGATGATTTTCCCTTGTTCCATCACCGCAACATAATCACAAACAGATTCAATCACATCCATTTCATGGGTGACCATCACAATAGTAATGCCTTGTTCTTGATTGATTTTCTTTAATAACGCCAATACCGACTTAGTGGTTTGCGGATCGAGAGCAGATGTTGCTTCATCACACAGTAAAATTTTAGGATGATTGGCAAGCGCACGGGCAATCCCGACACGTTGTTTTTGACCACCAGAGAGTTCATCTGGATAGGCATATTTCTTATGTTTTAAGTCAATAAATTCGAGCAACTCTTCTAAACGTTTTTGGCGTTCAGCTTTAGAAACACCTAAAAGTTTAAGCGGCATTTCAATATTTTCTGCAACAGTTTTGGTTTGCAGTAAATTGAAGTGCTGGAAGATCATGCCAATATTGGTTCTTTCTTGACGTAGCTCTGCCGAATTTAAAGCAGTAAAGTCTTTATCATGAATAATAATTTGCCCTTCACTAGGACGTTCTAGCAAATTAATTAAACGGATTAAGGTACTTTTGCCTGCACCACTGTAGCCAATTAGACCGAAAATACAGCCATCTGGAATGTCCAGATTAATCTGATCCAGTGCTGTAACGGTTTGGCCTTTTAGCTCAAAATGCTTGGAGATATTTTTAAATTGGATCATAGCGTCAAAAAAGGTTCAGAAATGAAAAAACAGGCAAAGTAAACTTTGCCTGTTTATTTGAAGAAATTATATTACTATTTTGCTTCAGTGAGGTAGCTAGTTGGTTTGTTTACATCAATTTTAGTACCATCAAAATGTTCATCGATGTAAGCTTTAACTGCTGGAGTGTGGTAAAGCGCGCCGACTTTTTGTAGAACTGGGTCATTTTGACGGTCAACAGCAACAGCAAGAATGTTCACGTTCATTTTTGTACTTTGGTCGATTGGCTCATAGTAAACCGCATCTTTCAGTACGTTTAAACCACCTTCCATCGCAAGGGTATTACCCAAAACAATCGCATCAACTTCGTCTTTAACACGAACAGCAGTCGCCATTTGAATTGGTTTGATTACGATTTTTTTCGCATTTTCAGTGACGTCAGCAGGTGTACCTTTTACATCGTCAAAATCAGCTTTAAGTTTGATTAAGCCTGCAGATTGAAGTAGCAACAATGCACGTGATTCGTTTGCGCCATCATTTGGAATCGCAATTGTTGCACCAGTTTTGAACTCTTCAAGTTTTTTGACTTTGCTTGAATAGATACCCATTGGTTCTAAATAAGTTGTCGAAAGCGGTGCGATTTTATCTTTATTGTTGTCATTAAACGCAACCATATAGGCATATGACTGGAATGCATTAACATCAATTTCTTTGTTCGCTACAGCAGTGTTCATAGACACATAGTCAGTAAAGTTTTTCACTTCTAGTTTAATGCCAGCTTCTTTGGTTTCAGGAAGCGTAGCAATATAGCGCCAAATATCAGCATCTGAACCAGTCGAAGCCATGGTAACAGTTTGCACTTCTGCAGTGTCTTTTTGTTGTGCGGCGTCAGTTGCAGGAGCTTCTTGTTTACCACAGCCTGAAAGGCCCACAGATAAACCGAGAACTAATCCTAGGAGCTTTTTCATATATTCACCCGAGTAAATTTATAAAATTAATAAATTCACAAATCATATTATGGAGAGATTTACTTAAGTCTTTTATCAGACAGGCTGATAGATGCTTAATAATTTAAAATGCTACACAGACTTATACAATTAAATCTGAGTCTATTTCCAAATGGGAAAAGATAGCCATTGCAAGCTGCTGTAAACAAAAGATTTAATAAAGCAAATCTCTATATTTCGCTAGGCATCATATCAATTTTTTATTATTCAATATAGTGATTTAAAAAGTTATGCTTAGCACCAAAAATGTATATGGAATATGTTTAATTAAATAATTTAATAAGTAAAAACAATATATTATTTATAATTAAACTATTTAAGTACGTCATTTGTATAAGTTTAGGTCTATATAACAAATTTTAAAATGTATTGCTGAAAAAATGATAAAAATGAAATAAGTCCTGTCATACACAAAATTTGTAACATTCATATGTGAAAATAACGAAGTGCTTCAATCTAAGCTGAGTTGAAATCTTTATTGATATATTTGAAGTTCAACTTTGATTCATGGTTTTTCAAAATTTTAGATCTAAATCTGATGAAGATTGAATCCACTATATTATTTAATATAAACTGCTTAATAATTGATCATAATAAATTGCTATGTGAGGCACGCTATGTTAAATCAGTTTGATTTCGTCTCAATTGTAAAAAAAGCCTACGGTTCATTATGGCGGTAGATCGGTGAGCCATGTTTTAAAAATGGAAGATGGTAGTCAAAAAACCTTCGGTGTATTTTTGCCATCAGAGCAACCCATGACGTTTAAGGCGCATGTGAAAGAACGTGTTGAAATCACATCGGGGCAGTGTGTTGTGCAAATTGGAGAGCAGGGCGAGTTTGTTCAATATACGTCTGGCGAAAGCTTTATTGTTCCACAAGATTCTATTTTTAAAGTGCAATGTACCGATGTTGTCGACTATGTATGCCATTTTGATTAAGCATGCTTAGACAAGTTTGCAGTTGCTTTAGCTTTACACCTTATGATTTTTAGTTCCTAGGTCATAGCAAATGATTTTTTAGAGCTGAACCCCGCACTTAGCGGGGGGTATATGATTCAATGAATGATTTAGCTTTCTTATGCGAAATGCTGCAGTAACTAAAAATAAGCTTTTTAACATCATCTATAGCCACTGTTTGGCAGAGTTAATGTACTTTAGTTTTGCCGTGAATAATTATTGAATTAGCAAAATGGAATGTGCAAATAATCACTGCGCTGAATTTCATAGAGTACATGACGGTTTAATGGATGATCCGCTGGTACATGCGGATGATTAAATTCACGGACTTTTTGCATACCAATGCGTTGCATGACATGTTCTGATGGTGTGTTCAAACTTGCTGTAAAGGAAATAACTTTATCTAATCTTAAGTTTCGAAAAGCATGTTTAAGTACAGCTTTTGCACCTTCGGTGGCATAACCTTGATGCCAATATTGCGGCAGTAAGCGCCAACCAATTTCAGGGGCATCGGCTATTTCAAATTCGGACGGGTGTATGTGTAAACCGATAAAGCCAATAAATTCACCTGTGGCTTTTAGCTCTACAGCGTATAAGCCCCAACCACGTGTTTCGATAGCATCTTTTAAGCGTTGCAGAAATGCAGTGGCTTCCTCAGCATTGAGCTTTTTGAGGAAATAACGCATGACCTCATCATCTGCACACATGTGGATGAATGGAGCAGTGTCGGAGTCTTGCCATTGGCGGAGGATAAGGCGAGGGGTTTTAATAGTCTGTGTCATAAAATAATGTTTCAGTATTAATTGCTTATATCATTTTGCTGGATAATATTTGACGCTGAAATAACCCACCTGTTGAGGAAGGTACAAAGTTCTAAATATATGCGCTGAATTGACTCGTCATTGGTTTTACATCGGATTAAATCATCATAAATAATGATATGGGAGTATAAAGAGCCTTCTTGTATGTAATTACCTACTTCATGGAGATATTCTGAAAGAAAAATTAAATTGTGTAGATGGTATTCGTATTGATGATCAAAAGTTATAGGCAACTTCTTTTGGATATATTCTTCTAAAATGGAAAAAGCGATATTTTCTGTATTGATATTTAATAATTGGGGATTAAGTTCAATAAAATATTTCTCAATTTTATCTGTTGATTCCATAAAGCAGAAATTAAGTGCAAACTCATTATGGATGTCTTTTGAGATCGTAGCTTCAGTCCAATCTTGAATGTCTTTTGCTGTACAAAGTTCCACAATCAATTTGAGTTTTAGACGAAATTTTTCCTCATCATTCATATTTTTTTATTTAAATAATAACAATTGATTTTATTTTGGCATAAAAAAACCCACCTAAGTGGGTTTTTGGAACTTAATTTAAATTAAGCATTTTCACGCGCAATTGCACGGTAACCAATATCTTTACGGTATTGAACACCATCAAAAGTCACTTTTTGGCAAAGCTTGAGCGCTTTTGCTTGCGCTTCACCAATTGTGTTGCCTAGCGCAGTCACACAAAGAACACGACCACCAGCAGTCACAATATCACCATTTTCAAGTGCTTTAGTACCAGCATGGAACACTTTCGCATCAGCCATTTCAGTGTCTAAACCAGAAATCACATCACCATTGCTAGAAGTTTCAGGGTAGCCCTTAGATGCAAGTACGATACCTACAGTCTTACGCTCATCCCATTCAGCTTCTGCAGGTAAGTTACCCGCAATACCTGCTTCAACTAGGTCAACTAAAGATGATTTTAAACGCATCATAATTGGCTGAGTTTCAGGGTCACCAAAACGACAGTTGAACTCGATCACTTTAGGCTGACCTTGTTCATCAATCATCAAACCTGCGTATAAGAAACCTGTATAAACATGACCGTCTTTTTTCATACCTTCAACGGTAGGACGCATCACTTCATTCATGGTTTTTTCAAATACGTCAGCAGTCACAACAGGCGCAGGAGAGTAAGCACCCATACCGCCCGTATTTGGACCTTCGTCGCCTTCAAAGATACGCTTGTGATCTTGAGACGTTGCCATTGGCAAAATGTTGTCGCCATCAATCATACAAATGAAAGAAGCTTCTTCACCTGCAAGAAATTCTTCGATCACCACACGTGAGCCGGCATCGCCAAATTTGTTGCCAGCCAGCATGTCATCAATCGCATCAAATGCTTCTTGATTGGTCATGGCAACGATTACGCCTTTACCTGCAGCAAGACCATCAGCCTTGATTACAATTGGTGCACCATTTTTTTCAACAAATGCTTTCGCTGCGTCTACTTCTGTGAATACGTCATAGAAAGCAGTTGGAATGTTGTGGCGTTTTAAGAAGTGCTTGGCAAATGCTTTAGAGCCTTCAAGCTGCGCTGCAAATTGAGTTGGACCCCAAATTTTTACACCTGCTTCACGGCAAGCATCTACCACACCATTTACAAGTGGTGCTTCAGGGCCAACCACGATTAAATCAACGGCATTGTTTTTTGCAAAGTCGATAATTGCAGCATTGTCTAAAATATTTAGTGCAACATTTTCGCATTTATTTTCAGTTGCAGAACCCGCATTACCCGGTGCTACAAATACTTTTGCGACTTTGTCATCTTGTGCGATTTTCCATGCTAATGCATGTTCACGACCGCCATTACCCAAAACTAAAATATTCATCGGTTCATACTCCATGAATCGAAAATGACATAAAGTCCTCAGCCTAAAAATAGGAGAGGACTTTATGCAAGATTAGAAATCTGTTTTAAACCACATGTATGACTTTGTCATTACATTCTAAGCGCTGTGCTTAGTGACGGAAGTGACGCATGCCAGTGAAGACCATTGCAATACCAGCTTCATCAGCAGCAGCAATTGTTTCTTCATCACGCATAGAACCACCCGGTTGGATAATGCATTTGATACCTGCTTTCGCAGCGTTATCAATACCATCACGGAATGGGAAGAATGCATCAGATGCCATTACCGCACCTTCAACAACTAAACCAGCATGTTCAGCTTTGATTGCAGCAATACGAGCAGAGTTCACACGGCTCATTTGACCTGCGCCCACACCAATCGTTTGACGGTTTTTAGCATAAACAATTGCGTTTGATTTAACGTATTTCGCAACTTTCCAAGCAAAGATCATGTCATCGATTTCTTGTTCAGTTGGTGCACGTTTAGTCACAACTTTAAGGTCATCTTTAGTGATCATGCCTAAGTCTTGGTCTTGAACCAATAGACCGCCATTTACACGTTTGTAGTCAAGCTGTGCTTTACGCTCAGTGATCGCAGGAAGCTCGCCGCATACAAGTACACGTACGTTTTTCTTCGCGCCAGTCACTTCAAGCACGCCTTCAGCAACGCTAGGAGCAATGATCACTTCAACGAATTGACGGTCAACAATGGCTTGAGCAGTTGCAACGTCTAATTCACGGTTGAATGCAATGATGCCACCGAATGCAGATTCAGGGTCAGTTGCATAAGCAAGGTCATAAGCCGCTTGGATGCCGTCTAAAGATACTGCTACACCACATGGGTTTGCGTGTTTTACGATGACACATGCAGGCTTAGCAAATGATTTTACACATTCAAGTGCTGCGTCAGTGTCTGCGATGTTGTTATAAGATAATTCTTTACCTTGAAGTTGTTTCGCAGTTGAAACTGAAGCTTCAGTCGCTGTGTCTTCTACATAGAAAGCAGCAGATTGATGCGGGTTTTCACCGTAACGTAAGTCTTGAACTTTGTTCAATTGAGTATTGAAAGTACGCGCAAATTTATCTGCTTGACCTTCTTCCTTACCTACGCGAGCGCCTAAGTAAGATGCAATCATGCCGTCATACTGTGCAGTATGTTCAAATGCTTTAACCGCAAGGTCAAAACGAGTTGCATGTGATAATGCGCCTTCAGCTTTTAACTCTTCAACAACAGTTCCATAGTCAGATGCATTTACTACGATACCTACAGATGCATGGTTTTTCGCAGCAGCACGAACCATAGTCGGACCACCGATGTCGATATTTTCAATCGCATCAGCAAGTGAGCAGTTCGGTTTTGCAACAGTTGCAGCAAACGGATAAAGGTTAACAACTACCAGATCGATTGCATCGATGTTGTGTTCAGCCATCACAGCTTCGTCTAGACCGCGACGAGCTAAGATACCACCATGAATTTTCGGATGTAGCGTTTTTACACGGCCGTCCATCATCTCTGGGAAACCTGTGTGCTCTGAAACTTCAACTACGGCAACATTATTGTCTTTCAACAATTTGTATGTTCCGCCAGTAGATAAAATTTCTACCCCTAGAGCAGCAAGTTCTTGTGCAAATTCAACAATTCCAGTCTTGTCAGACACAGAGATTAAAGCGCGTTTAATAGTCATGATCTTCGTCACAGTTTTCAAGGAACAGATTAAAACAAAATTAGCAAAATGCAGGTTAAAAAAAATGCCTGCGGAAGCCGCAAGCATTTTATCATTTATTCACTCATTAAACCGTGAGCTTTCAACTTTTTACGTAAAGTACCACGGTTTAAGCCGAGAATCTCAGCAGCGCGGGTTTGATTACCACGTGTATATTCAAGAACTACAGATAGAAGAGGCTTCTCCATTTCCGCCAGCACCATATCGTATACCTGAGATGGTTGCTCGCCTTGCAATTGTGCAAAGTAATGGCGAACTGCGCGATCTACGTGAATACGAAGAGCGACATCAGATTGTGCAGTAAAAATAGGAGATTTGCTATTCATGCGAATTAATCCGAAAAATCAAATATCACTTGGGTAAAGTGATTTGTTAAAAGTGGTCTATAAACTTGAATGAACTCCGTTTTAGTTCCTAATGCGGAGTTCTAAAACTTGTACATTACTTGTAGCTTGACACAACTCGCAAAATTGTTCGAAAAATAAGCGTAACAATAGATTAATAATTGTTACAGCCTAAAAAACAAACAAAAAATCTACTCAATACGCAATAAATATTAAAGCGCACGGTTGGGATTGTATTTGTTGTGAAAAATTAGCGAGGAGTTTGCAGCACAAAGCTTTCGTGGCGCGTATCATACCATTGTCTAGGAAAAAGTGAGCAAGAAAACTGCATTTTTTTTATGTTTTTTTTACTTTTTTAATAGTTTTTTCCAATATTAGGGGCGAATCAACTCAATTGAATAATTATCGAAGCTTTTGCGTGCAATTGGTAGGCTAAATTGGAATTTAAAAGGACTACTTTTTGGGATCCGTTGGATGCCATGCAGACTTTTGTCCAAATACTCTTCAGGTAAAAGCGTATAGTTTGCTATTTCAGCACCATTTTCTTTTAGTGAAATTTTCATATTGGGTAAGGCAAGGCTACGGTCATGAAAATTGATCATTTCACCAGTAAAACGTGTTTCATTATTTCCAATGCTACGAATTTTGACTTTTTTGGTACTAATTAAACTGTAATGTTCCTCTAGACGTGAACAATTGAATACATCACAGACCGCAGTAAATGCAGCACCCATTACTGGGCTGTTTTTTAAATATTGAGGATTGAACCAGAAAAACTGGAATATCAGTGCACCAAATAAGAAGGCATTAATACAGAACCACATAAAATAGTTCAGTGGGGTACGTTTTTTATCCTTTTCAGCCTGTTCTGCCCAATTTACTGCAGGAAGGTTGCCGATAGGCTCGGTACTGAAATAATTTAAGTTATTTAAATAAGTTTTTAGATCGATATTAGAGTTTTCGACTTTTTGATCAAATAGTTTTAATAAATGGTGGGTTGGTGTTTCTTCAACAGTCACTGGCGTAAGCGTATTATTAAATTCGCTGACATTAATAATAGTATTGGTATTTTTTTGCGGTGCATTTTCTGGCTCAGGGGTAGAAAAAGACAACGCTTTATCTACCACCAAATGAGACAGTGCATTAAAAGATGTAGAGCACTTTGGGCAACAAACCATGCCCTGAGCGACAGTAAGCTGCGGAACAGTTACTTTATATGTTGTAAAACAAGTTGGGCAGTTAGTTAATTTGTCGCTCATAAGTACACATTTTAAATTTTAATACTGTTGGCGTTTACCCGAAATTCGGCACCATGTTTCGTCACGTTTTTCTACGTCTAATATATCAAAAAATTCAGAATAAACACTAGAAACATCAGAAACTTGCTCTTCAATTACACCTGCAAGTGCGAACTCTCCCTCAGATTTAATTAAAGTTGAGAATTCTGCAGCCAAGGCCATTAGAGGGCCTGCAAGAATATTGGCAACAAACACATCGGCTTTTTGTCCAGCGAGCTCTTGGTTGAACTCTTCAGGTAGGCCTACATACAGATTTTCGAGTACACCATTCAATTCGGCATTTTGTTGTGTTGCTAAAACCGCTTGTGGGTCAATATCAGTGGCATAAACTTTTTTTGCACCCAAAAGTAAAGCGGCAACACCTAAAATACCAGAACCACAACCGTAGTCGATTACGATTTTATCTTTAAGGTCAACTTTACCTAACCATTGTAGGCATAAGAATGTTGATGCATGGTTACCAGTACCAAATGCCAGACCTGGGTCTAGTTTGATGTTTACGGCGTCTGCTTCTGGCGCTTCCATCCATTCTGGTACGATCCAGTATTTTTCACCAATTTGAATAGGCTCATAAGCATCCATCCATGTGCGTTCCCATTCTTGGTCTTCAATGAATTCGCTACGCATTGGTGCTTCAGGAAGTTGAGCTTTAATAAATGTTTCTAATGCAGCAACATCAATTTCTTCATCATCTTCTTGTGCATAGATACCAGTAACGATCACTTTATTCCAAAGTGGTGTTTCACCTGGAAGTGGTTCAAGTAAATCCTGATTTTCTGCATCATCTAGCGTGACACTGACTGCACCTAAAGAACTGAGCAGCGTTTCAGTGTAATCAACTTGAGCTTTTTCAACAGTAATATGAATTTGTAACCACTTCACGGACATAACCTAAATGAGTTTTATAAAAAGCTATTGTAACGGAACTCGGCAACTTGCAGCTAGCCATTATCAAAATTGACAAAAAATAAAAGGATGCAAGTGGCATCCTTTTAAGTTTTTAGCGCCTTAACTTTTAATTGTTTCTGTTGTAGTTGTCGAGAGCGGTGCAAAACGTGTAATCAGGAAGCCAAATACAGCGGCAAAGATGTACATAAAGATTGAATAAACCGCCGCAGGCATTGCGACGGCTGAGCTTGCCATCACTGTTAAGGCGATGGTCATGGCTAGCGTGCTGTTATGAATACCGATTTCAAATGCACATGCACGTGCCTGAGCACTATTGATGCCAAATAGTCTCGGAACAAAATAACCGATACATAAGCTAAAGATGCAGAATAGAACCGTTGCTAAGCCAACTTGGGTTAGATAAGCCGCAATATTATGTCGTTCAGAGTAAATAGCACCGATAATAATTAAGATGAGAAAGACCACAGCAAAGATACGGAGTGGTTTATGCAGTTTCTCAGTTAGTTTAGGTGCATAGTGACGAAGTAACATACCTATACAGACGGGGATGATAATGATGCCGAAAACTTGGAGGATTTTTCCAAATTGCAGACTGATTTGTTGGCCTTCTTGCATGAAGTGCATGATCGAAAAATTCACGATCAATGGAAGGGTTAATGCTGCAATGACAGAGTTGATGGCGGTCAGGGTAATATTTAAAGCCAAGTCACCTTTAAATAGATAGCTAAATAAGTTCGCTGTACTACCACCAGGTGAGGCTGCGAGTAGCATCAAGCCGACAGCAAGCAGTGGTGGTAATGCTAACAGTTTACATAGTAGAAAGGCGATACCGACAAGCAACACGAGTTGGCAAAATAATGCGATCAACACGGCTTTAGGATGTTTGGTGACACGTGCGAAATCTTTGGGGGTAAGTTCTAGCCCAAGCCCGATCATAATAAAGGCCAGTGCTAATGGCAAAAGAACCGTAATAATTCCAGAATCCATCGTATTTATTCTCCTTGAGCATATTTAATGGTTTTTCACCAAAGTCCTTATGGTGATTACGTTTGAAAAATAGTTTAGGTTTTCACTTGTTGAATTAGGTGGCTGCCACGGCGTGTCAAAATAAAACCAAATAAGGTTGCCAATAAATACATAAAAATAGAATAAACACCGGCAGGTATTGCGACTGTGGTGTTTTCAAGCACACTCAGTGCGATGGTTAGCGCGATACTGGTGTTATGAATACCAATCTCAAAGGTACACGCACGAGCCTGCTTTTCAGGCACATCCGAGAGGAATGGAATTAAGTAACCCAAAAATAGTCCACTGAAACAGAGTAAACAGGTTGCAATGCCGACGCTGGCAAAATACGTAATAATGTTGGATTGTTCACGCAAAACTGCGAGTGTAAAGATAAGAATTAATAAGAAAATAGATAACATTCGCATCGGTTTGTTGATGTGATATGCAATGGTCGGAAAGGAGTTGCGAATAAACATACCGAAACATACCGGTATCAAAATAATCAGAAATACATGTGTGATCTTATCAATAGGCATGCCAATACTGGTACTTTCACCAACAAAATGCAAAATGGATAGGTTGACAATAAACGGCAGTGTAAAGCACGAAACAACTGAGTTAATGGCCGTTAAGCTAATGTTTAATGCAACGTCACCTTTATATAGGTAGCTGAATAGGTTTGCTGTGGGGCCGCCGGGTGAAGCCGCAAGCAACATGAGCCCGACCGCGAGTAAAGGGGGTAACTCAAGCAACTTACACAGGAAAAACGCAATGCTGGTCAGTAGAATAAGCTGAGTAAATAAAGCGATGAAAATAACTTTTGGATAGCGTCCAACGCGTAAAAAGTCTTTGACTGAAAGTTCAAGTCCCAAACCCATCATCATAATGGCTAAAGCAATGGGTAGAAAAAATGCAAATAATCCCGAATCCATGGAATTTCCTGATATTTTTATCCTTATAGTGTTTTTGAGTTTATCTCAGTTTAATAAATAAGCAATAAATAAAAGCGAGTAAAAACTGATGTTTTACCCGCTTTATTTTTGATCTGTTAATTGGTCGATATTTTCATCGACAACTGATTATTTAGGACGAGGAGGAGTAAACCCTAAAGCACATTTTCCTTTAATTTCTTGTCCATTAATCGTTGCAGTAGTGGCTTTTGCATCTGCACTACATGTGCTTAATAATTCGGCTTCTTCGCCATGAAGATTTGCATTTTTGGACGAGCTAAAAAATTGTGGTTCGCAAGTACCATTCCAGATAATACCGCGATAGGCAAATGATACTTGAGCGCCTTGGCTTTTACCTTTACAGACTTGTTGATATCGCTGTGCATCATACACTTTCTCAACTTTATCATTGGCTGAGGCAGCAAGTGGTGATAAACATAAACCGCATAAAACCGTGGATAGCAAAATATTCTTATTCATGCTTATAGTCCTTATGATTCTCATGGGATCTATAACAGAATAAAAAATCATCAGAATAAAACAACAATCTTCGAGTAACATTTGCTTGAGAAATGTATATTTTTATGTGGAATATGCAAAGTATGTATGTTCATAAAGAAATATATAGGCACAAAACAGTAGCCAATAACAATAAAATCGAGTTAATCAGTCAACTTATCGATGAATTTTTGCTATAATCTTCCGTCATCCTTTTTTAATCTCCTTTACCACTATGCATTATCCTAAAGTTTACGATGTCATTGTTATCGGCGGCGGTCACGCGGGTACTGAGGCAGCTCTTGCTGCGGCACGTATGGGTCGACAGACTTTACTCTTAACTCATAATATTGAGACTTTAGGGCAGATGAGCTGTAACCCAGCCATTGGTGGTATTGGTAAATCACATTTAGTACGTGAAATTGATGCGCTTGGCGGTGCAATGGCATTGGCTGCCGACAAAGGTGGTATTCAATTCCGTATTTTAAACTCACGTAAAGGTGCGGCTGTTCGTGCGACTCGTGCGCAGGCTGACCGTATTCGTTATAAAGCTGCGATTCGTGAAACCTTAGAAAATCAAGCGAACTTGGATATTTTCCAACAAGCAGCTGACGACTTAATCGTTGAGGGCGACACTGTAAAAGGTGTGGTTACTCAGATGGGTATTCGTTTTGATGCGAAAACTGTTGTATTGACTACAGGTACATTCTTGGGTGGTGTGATCCACGTAGGTCTAAATAATGCTTCAGGCGGTCGTGCGGGCGATCCTCCTTCAATTTCATTGGCTGCGCGCCTACGTGAATTGAACTTACCTGTAGGTCGTTTAAAAACTGGTACACCACCACGTATCGATGCACGATCAGTTGATTTCTCTGTGATGACTCCACAGCCGGGTGATTTCCCATCTCCGACTATGTCGTTCATGGGTCATGCTTCTATGCATCCTGAGCAAATCAATTGCTACATTACCCATACCAATGAAAAAACTCACGATATCATTCGTGGTGGCTTAGACCGTTCACCAATGTATACCGGTGTAATTGAAGGTGTGGGTCCACGTTACTGCCCATCAATCGAAGATAAAATTCATAAATTTGCCGATAAAGATTCGCATCAAGTGTTCTTGGAACCTGAAGGTTTGGACACACATGAGCTTTATCCAAATGGTATTTCAACTTCTTTACCATTCGACGTTCAGTTTGAATTGGTACGCTCGATTCGTGGTATGGAAAATGCGCACATTTTGCGTCCGGGTTATGCAATTGAGTACGATTATTTCAACCCACAATCATTGAAATTCTCTTTAGAAACCAAATCGATTAATAACCTGTATTTTGCAGGTCAAATTAACGGTACAACAGGTTATGAAGAAGCGGGAGCGCAAGGTTTGCTTGCAGGCTTAAACGCAGCACGCCGTGCATGGGATCAAGAGCAATGGACACCAAAACGTGATGAAGCGTACATGGGCGTGTTGGTTGATGACTTGATTACTCTCGGTACTAAAGAACCATACCGTATGTTCACGTCACGTGCGGAATACCGTTTGATGCTTCGTGAAGACAATGCGGATCAGCGTTTAACTGCCATTGGTCGTGAAATGGGTCTGGTAGATGATGCGCGTTGGGATTCGTTCTGCCAAAAAATGGAAGCTGTAGAAACGGAGAAAGGTCGTTTACAACACCTTTGGGCAGCGCCAAACAATCCACTAGGCAAAAAATTCGTTGAAATGACTGGCGATGACCTGTCAAAAGAAACCAATGCAATTGATTTGCTCAAACGTCCAAATATCAACTTTGCGCAAATTGCTGAATTGACGGGTTCTGAAGTTTCAGCATTTGTGGGTGAGCAAATTGAAATTGCTGTGAAATATGCAGGTTATATTAACCGTCAGCAAGAAGACGTTGCGCAAATGAAGCGTTTGGAAGATACACGTATTCCTGCTGATTTTGATTACGATGTAGTTTCTGGTCTTTCACGTGAAATCACCATGAAGCTGAAAAATGTATTGCCTGAAACATTGGCACAAGCAAGTCGTATTCCAGGTGTAACACCTGCGGCTGTTCAATTGGTGATGATTACGATTCGTAAGAATAACCAAGCGAAAAAATCTGCATAAGATTTTGAATTAAATAAAAAACCCGCTCAGTTGCGGGTTTTTTATTGTCAATAAATTATTGGTTGTTGGTATTTGATCGGATTAAATGAATATTTTGATCATCATTAGTTTTAGCTATGGTTTGATTATTAAAATCTTTCATAAACCTAAGTGATTGATAATTAATTATAAATACAGAAAATAAGATCTAAAAACTATTGATATACAAAGTTTTAGGTCTTAATGGTGGGCTTTTGGTCGTGTGAATTCCGACCTTTGTAGTGGTATTTATTCTACCCAATAAAGCCGAAACTTCAGGGCATGGCGTACAAGTGGGTTTACGCTACATGAATGGAGTTCGATTATGGCAAATCAACAATCGGGAAAAATGCAAAAATTTCTAACAGTATTTTTGTGTTTCTGGGTGGCATTTTTTGAAGGTTTTGACCTACAAGCTCCCGGTATCGCAGCAAAAGGAATCGCAGCGACATTTTCCTTAGATCAGGTGCAAATGGGCTATGTGTTTAGCTTGGGTGTATTTGGTATGTTATTTGGCGCGTTCTTTGGGGGGCGTGTCGCTGACTATTTGGGGCAGAAGAAAGTCCTAATGTTGTCGATTTTTATCTTCGGTGTATTTATGTCTATAACGGCAGTTGCACCAAGTATTGAAATTTTATATATCGCACGATTCTTTACAGGTTTAGGTTTGGGCGCTGCGATGCCAACGATGATCTCGGTGGTGGGTGATGAAGCGACGGATGCTAACCGTGGACGCTTAAATAGTTTGATGTACTGCGGCTTACCTGTAGGTGCAATCTTTGTTGCTGGCTTGGGTATTATTTTTAAAGATATCTCTTGGCATACACTATTTTTAATTGGTGGTTTAACGCCTTTAATTCTAATTCCATTCATGGCGATTATCTTAAAAGATAAGCGTACTGAAAAAGTTCAGGCAGAAAGCAAAGAAGCGGTTCCTCCGATGGGGCAAATCCTTTTTGCTGAACAGCGTTATAAATATACCTTGCCGCTTTGGTTGAGTTTTTTCTTTACCTTAATGGTGAACTATATTCTGATCAGTTGGTTGCCTAACTTGCTTATGGAACAAGGGTTGGAAAAGCAACAAGCTTTTATGATCATGTTGATGTTCCAAGTGGGCGCGGTGATTGGTACGCTGGGTTTAGGCTACTTGCTAGATCGCCTAAAATTATGGCAAATGGCAGTGATTATCTATTCAGGTTTGTTTGTGGCATTGTTTGTACTGTTCACAACAAATTCAATTCCTGTACTTATCGCAGCAGGCATCATGGGCGGGATTTTCTCTACAGGTGGTCAATCGATTTTGTATGGGATCTCTCCAATTTTCTATACACCAGCTGGGAAAGTAACAGGTGTGGGGAGTGCGATTTCATGGGGGCGTTTGGGTGCAATGACAGGTCCATTACTCACAGGTAAGATTTTGGCGCTAGGTCTAGGAACGACAGGTATTTTAATTGCAAGTGCGCCGGGTATTGCTTTGTCAGCTATCGCAGTGGCTGCATTGTCAGCCTATAAGTCATCCCTTAAAAAATAGTCAAAACCAGTCATATTTAAAGGAGCTACGGCTCCTTTTTTATTGAATAAATATCTTTAGCTGAAACTAAGTTTTGTTAGAATAAATCTAATATTTATGAATAAATTTACTTTTATGTCTTATCAATTGATCGAACTTGATATTTCTCCCTCAGATAACATTCAGTGTCCACATTGCCAGCAGCAAGTGATTGATTGGTCAGAAGAGCAGTATGTGCAGCCATGTGAGCATGTGCTGTTTATTGCAATGGATATTGGTTTTGAGTTTATTACCGATGAATTTGAGCAAACCATGCAGCATACAGTCGATGACTTGCATGCCAATGATGATCAATATCATATGTTTACTGAAATTACCGCCTCAAGTTTCCCTGAGTTTCTGATTTATAAGTCTGATTTAGGGGTGGAAGGTTATTCACGTTATGTCGGCTTTACGGCATAAAATATTGCTAAAAAATCTCAAAATAAAAAAGCCAGTCAAGTGACTGGCTTTTTTAATGAAAATCAGAAAATTAACTTTCTAATTCTTCTTCGACATCATCTTCGGCACTGTCCATACCAAGTTCTTTGAGTTTACGGGTTAAAGTGTTGCGACCCCAACCTAAAAGTTCTGCTGCATGGCGCTTACGCCCACGTGTTTGCTGTAGTGCAGCATTGATGAGGGTGCGTTCAAACATTGGTGTGGCAATGTCGAGAATTTTCATCTCACCATTTTTAAGTTTTTGTACGGCCCATTGACCAAGTAACTCATCCCAGTGATGCACACCAATACGATCAATCCCTTGAGTAGCAGGATTGCCATCTGTGCCTTGAATTGGAATCTGTTTTAATTCAGATGGTAAATCTTCTGGATAAACTTCACGGCCTGTGATCATAACCGTTAACCAACGACAGGTATTTTCAAGCTGACGCACATTACCTTGCCATGGCAGTTTTTGCATGTATTCTTGCGTTTCAGGACGCAGAATCTTCGGACTTACCCCAAGTTCTTTACCTGCACTTGCTAGGAAGTGTTGTGCAAGCATCGGAATATCTTCACTACGATGTGCAAGTTTTGGAATATGAATACGAATCACGTTTAGACGGTGGTACAAGTCTTCACGGAAGCGACCTTCATGTACTAACTTTTCTAAGTCTTGGTGTGTTGCCGCAACGATACGGACATCCACCTTGACTGGGATGTGACCACCGACTCGGTAGAATTCGCCATCCGCTAAAACACGCAGTAAACGTGTTTGGGTTTCAAATGGCATGTCGCCAATTTCATCAAGGAAAAGAGTCCCGCCATTGGCTTGTTCGAAACGCCCTTGACGCTGTGTGTTGGCACCGGTGAACGCGCCTTTTTCATGACCAAATAATTCAGTTTCGATCAAATCCTTTGGAATTGCCGCCATGTTGAGCGCAATAAAAGGCTTGTTGCCACGTGGTGAATGCTTATGCAGCGCATGCGCAACCAATTCTTTCCCTGTGCCTGATTCACCATTAATTAATACAGTAATGTGTGATTGAGAAAGACGACCAATGGCACGGAAGACTTCCTGCATAGCAGGTGATTCACCAATAATCTCTGTAGATTGAATCGGTTGAATGGTTTTAGCAGATTCTTGTTGTTGTAATTTGGCAATATGCAAAATTGCACGGTTTACAAGTGCTAAAGCTTCATCAATATCAAAAGGTTTTGGTAGATATTCAAAAGCACCCGTTTGATAGCTCGACACAGCAGATTCTAAATCTGAATGTGCGGTCATGATAATTACAGGTAAGTCAGGGTAGTTGCCTTTGACTTTACCTAAAAAGGTCAGTCCATCAATACCCGGCATACGGATGTCTGTCAAAATAACATCTGGCGCATCGACACTTAACTGATCTAAAGCGGATTGTGCTTCTTCAAAACTGGTAACATCAAAACCTTCTTCTTTGAATGTTTTTTCCAGCACCCAACGCATGGCGCGATCATCATCGATGACCCAAATCTTATTACGCGACATGATCTGACTCCCAAGGTAAATATAGGCTAAATACTGTTTTTCCAGGAACTGATTGGCATTCAATCATTCCGTTATGTTGATGCATAATATTTTGTGCAATGCTTAGACCGAGACCTGTGCCTTTCGCTCGTCCTGTCACTAATGGGTAAAATACGGATTCTAATATTTCTTGTGGGACACCTGGTCCATTGTCCTCGATATCAATGCGTACCGCAGAGCGTTTTAATACACCGTTGATGGTGACTAAACGTTGAATACGTGTGCGCAAAGTGAGTTCTGGTTGGTGCTCAACAAAGAACTCTTTGTTTTCCGTCATTGCCTGAACGGCATTAACACTGATATTCAGCATGACCTGAATCAATTGATCACGATCTGCGAAAACATCCGGTAAAGAAAGGTCGTAATCACGGGTGATCTTAATTTTCTTCTTGGTTTGGTTGACGATCAGTGAACGAACACGTTCAAGGGGTTCATGCACATTGACTGGCTCGTAACTTGGCAATTGTCTTGAACCCAGCATGGTGTCAGCAAGATTTCTTAATCGATCCACTTCACTAATAATAATGTCGGTGAATTCACTGTACTTCGGATCATTTAAGCTACGCGCTAAAAGTTGTGTCGCCCCACGGATACCACCAAGTGGATTTTTAATTTCATGGGCAACACCACGAATCAGTTGTCGTGCGACTTGATGCTGTTGAATCAGGTTTTCTTCTTTAGAGATTTTCAACATCCGGTCGATTTGATTGAGTTCAATCAATAGCAACGGGTGGTAGGGTTTGCCAGAGTTGAGTTGTGACACGGTGTAATCAACATGAATGTCTTTAAAGTTGACATTAATCGTTGCTTCTCGGCGCGTATAGTGCTGGCCAGAAGTTAATGTATTCATTAATGCATCATGCGTATTGAATTCATCATCGGGCATATGGAGTAAATTTAATACAGGCTGACCTGATGCACGAAGTAAGCTGATGTCAAAAAGCGCTTCACATGATGAATTTAAATAAAAAATATTCAGGTTGCTATCGACCAATAAAATGGCAGTGGTTAAATTATCCACTAAAAGCCGGTAATCAATCGTCATAGTCTGATCCATTAGCGAGAGGTTCCTGTCTTAAAATGGCGCAATGGCATCTTCATAAAGCAAATCGTTCAATCTAATAAGGTTCGAATTGATGCAAGTTATGCAAGATATAAGCCAACTATTTCAGAAATACGCTAAGTTTTGATGCTTATTTGAATAAATGCGCTTATTTAAGACTTTAAATAAAGTGTATAGCTGATTAAAAACAGGCTGTAAATCTAAAATGCATTAAAATGGTGCAAATGAAATTATATGGATGAATTTATAGCATTATTTTGGTGCGTGATATAAAGAGTGGCCTTTTCACCTGTTTTTATGTTTTGAAAAGACATACAATACGCGGATTATAGTGGAGCGCAGATTCATGAAATCCCCCAAAGTCGGTTTTGTTTCTTTAGGTTGTCCTAAGGCATTGGTAGATTCCGAACGAATTTTAACTCAGTTAAAGACTGAAGGTTATGATGTAGCATCAGATTATGATGGTGCCGATTTAGTAGTTGTAAATACCTGTGGTTTTATTGAATCTGCAGTACAAGAGTCGCTAGATGCCATTGGCGAAGCGATGAGTTCAAACGGTCGCGTAATTGTGACTGGTTGTTTAGGTAAAGACGAAGACAAAATTCGCCAAATGCACCCAAATGTCTTAAAAGTGACAGGTGCTGCGGCATATCAAGAAGTGATGGAAGCTGTGCACGAATACGTGCCTGAGCCACCGAAACACAATCCGTTTATTGATCTAGTACCTGAACAAGGTATTCGATTAACACCAAAACATTATGCTTATTTGAAGATTTCAGAAGGTTGTAACCATCGTTGCACATTCTGCATTATTCCGAGCATGCGTGGTGATTTGGTTTCTCGTCCAGTAGGTTCAGTATTGACTGAAGCTCAAGCGCTGAAAAAAGCAGGTGTAAAAGAAGTCCTTGTGATTTCTCAAGATACATCGGCTTATGGCGTAGACACCAAATACAAATTGGACTTCTGGAACGGTCAGCCCGTTAAAACCAAATTCTATGACATGTGTGAAGCATTGGGTCAATTGGGTATCTGGGTGCGTCTGCACTATGTATATCCATATCCACATGTGGATGCTGTGATTGACTTAATGGCGCAAGGCAAAATTTTGCCTTATTTGGATATTCCATTCCAACATGCAAGTCCTAAGATTTTGAAACTCATGAAACGTCCTGCGCACAGTGAAAATACACTAGAGCGTTTAAAAGTTTGGCGTGAGAAATGTCCTGATCTTGTGATTCGTTCTACATTTGTTGTGGGCTTCCCGGGTGAAACTGAAGAAGACTTCCAAATGTTGCTTGATTGGTTAAAAGAAGCGCAGCTTGATCGTGTGGGTTGTTTTACTTACTCACCAGTTGAAGGCGCGACTGCAAATGATTTGCCAGATCATGTGCCTGAAGAAATCAAACAAGAGCGTTATGAACGTTTCATGCAAGTTCAGCAAGAAATCTCTGCTGTGAAATTGCAAAGTCGTATCGGTCAGAAAATGACAGTACTTGTGGATGATCTTGAAGAAGAGTTCCCAGTTGCTGTTGCGCGTTCTTATGCAGATGCACCTGAAATTGATGGTAATGTTTTTGTGGAAGATATCGATAAGTCAGTGATTAAAGCAGGTGATTTACTTGAAGTAGAAATCACAGATGCAGATGAATATGACTTATTTGCAAAACTAATCTCGGTTAAGTCTGCTTAAACGATTCATTAAAAATAATTGAAATTAAATAATTCGGAGTTGATGATGCTTGATTCTAAAAAACCACGTTTTGGTCGCATCCTGCTTAAGCTTTCAGGTGAAGCTTTAGCGGGCAATAAAGAGATGGGTATCGATGCACAAGTGCTCGATCAAATGTCACTCGCAATTGCGCACCTTGTTGGTTTGGGTGTTCAAGTGGGTATCGTTGTCGGTGGTGGTAACCTTTACCGTGGTAGCCAATTACAAAAAGATGGTTTGGTTGGGCGTGTAACAGGTGACCAAATGGGTATGTTGGCGACTGTGATGAACGGTTTGGCGCTTCGTGATGCTTTGGTGCGTCGTAATATCAAAACTCGTCTAATGTCGGCTTTACCCATTGGTGCAGTAGTTGAATCATATTCTAGCCGCGATGCAATTCGTCATTTAACTCGTGGCGAAGTATGTGTATTTGTCGCAGGTACGGGTAACCCATTCTTTACGACAGATACAGCAGCATGCTTACGCGGTATCGAGATTGAAGCCAATCTTATCCTTAAAGCGACGAAGGTTGATGGCGTATACAACAAAGATCCAAGTAAATATGAAGATGCAGTGAAATACGATGCATTAACATTTGACCAAGTTTTAGATGAAAAACTGGGTGTGATGGATTTAACTGCGATCTGCTTATGCCGTGACCACAACGTTCCACTTCAAGTATTTGATATGAACAAATCAGGTTCATTACTTTCAGTGGTAATGGGTGAAAAAGAGGGTACTCACGTTACTAACTAATGTACGTAGGCCCTAAAGCTCTTTATACTACAAGCTATTTTAGAATTTACATCTTTTCGAATTAAGTTAGGAAGATCACATGATTAACGATCTTAAAAAAGACGCAGAAGACCGTATGAATAAATCTCTAGATTCTCTAGAGCATGGTTTTGCCAAAGTTCGTACAGGCCGCGCGCACCCATCAATTTTAAATGGTGTTATGGTTCCTTACTATGGCTCTGATGTGCCATTAAACCAAGTGGCGAACGTGGGTGTAGAAGACTCTCGTACTTTACTTGTTCAGCCTTTTGAACGTTCAATGGTTGCTGCAATTGATAAAGCAATCCGTGAATCTGACTTGGGCTTAAACCCGATTACTGCTGATGCGATCCGTGTTCCTATGGCTGCATTAACAGAAGAAACACGTAAAGACATGCAGAAAATTGCACGTAACGAAGCTGAAAATGCAAAAGTTGCGATCCGTAACATCCGTCGTGATGTTTTGGGTGATATCAAAGCATTGTTGAAAGAAAAAGAAATTTCTGAAGATGATGAGCGTCGTGCGGGTGATGACATTCAAAAAATCACAGACAAATTCGTTGCTGAAGTTGAAAAACGTCTGGCTGCAAAAGAAGCTGAATTGATGAAGGTCTAAGTTTTAATGACCTCATCTGAAGAAACTTCCCGTCTTCCAAAACATGTTGCCATCATTATGGATGGCAACAATCGTTTTGCCAAAAAGAATCAAATGCAAAAAGGTGAAGGGCATCGTTCTGGAAAGGACATCCTAGATCCCATCGTTGAACATTGTCGTAAAAGAAATATCCAAGCACTGACGGTTTTTGCTTTTTCGAGTGAAAATTGGAATCGTCCTCAGTTTGAGGTTGATTTGTTGATGGCTCTTCTTGAAGAAACCATTCATGAACAGTTGCCACGCATGGAAAAATTTAACATTTCCCTACGTTTTATTGGTGATCGTTCTCGTTTATCTCCTAACTTACGTGACTTAATGTTGCAAGCTGAACAAAGGACTGCTAATTTCGACAGCATGACTTTAACTATTGCAATTAGTTACGGTGGTATGTGGGATATGACACAGGCTGCAAAAAAAATCGCAGCAGATGTTTTAACTAACAAAATAAATCTTGAAGCAGTGGATGCTGAAGTCTTTGGTCAATATGTCAGTTTAAGTGATCTACCTCCGGTAGATTTGTTAATTCGTACAGGTGGTGATTTCCGTCTCTCGAACTTCTTGCTTTGGCAAGCTGCGTATGCAGAACTTTATTTTACCCAGACATTATGGCCTGAATTTACCATTGAAGAATTTGACGACGCACTAGCGGTATTTGGTGGTCGTGAACGTCGTTTTGGTAAGACTTCAGAGCAGATTCAACAAGAGCAGTTTGAGAATAAATAAATGTTAGAGCGGATAATAACCGCATTGGTACTGGTTTCAGTTGTATTGAGTTGCATGTTTGCAACCGAGTCTAAATACCCAATGCTTGTGCTGATGATTATTGCATCAGCTGTCGCGGGTTATGAGTGGTTCAAACTCATGCCGCGTAATACAAAAAATGTGATTAAGCCTTTCGCTTGGGGCTATGGTCTAGTCACTGCTATTCTTTCAGCACTAGCATTGCATTTTACAGATGTTGCATTACTGCTTTGGGCGGCTTCGATCTTTACTTGGATCTTAAGTGTCTATTGGGTGAAGTCTTATCCTGATTACGATAACTGGTATAACCCGAGTCTCAGTGGTATTGGTTTAGTCTTAGTTCCTGCTGCGGTAACTGCTATTTTTTCTGTGTGGATGAACTCACCGTGGTGGCTCATGTATCTGTTCCTTTTGGTATGGGGTGCAGACAGTGGTGCATACTTCGTGGGACGTAAATTTGGTAAGAAAAAACTTGCACCAGATGTGAGCCCAAATAAATCGATCGAAGGTTTATATGGCGGTCTATTCACTGCAATGCTAATTGTTATTGTTGTTGAAATTATTTATCTTGATTTAAGTATCGCTGAACATATTTTATTTTTAATACTTTCAGTAATAACAGTATTTAGTTCAGTACTTGGTGATTTATTTGAATCGATGATCAAGCGTCGTGCAGGGATCAAAGATTCTGGTCGTATTCTTCCCGGACATGGTGGTGTGCTGGATCGTATTGACTCGTTGCTTGCTGCAGCACCTATCTTTGCGGCAGGTATGTATGTTTTAAAATTAATTGGCGTAGATTTATAGATGTCACAATCTGTTTGTATATTGGGTGTAACAGGATCCATTGGTCAAAGTACTTTAAAGATTCTGCAACAGCACCCCGAAGAGTATTCAGTTTTTGCAGTCACTGCACATAGCCGAATTGTTGAACTTGTCGAAATATGCAAACAATATCGACCGAAAATCGCAGTTGTTCCATACAATAAAGTGGATGAACTGCGCCAATTACTCGTAGCTGAAAAATTAACTGATATTGAAATCTTGCATGATGAAGCAGGATTGATTGCAGTAGCAGAACATCCACAGGTTGATGTGGTCATGGCAGCTATTGTGGGTGCGGCAGGGTTGCTACCTACATTGGCTGCTGCGAAAGCAGGTAAACGCGTGTTGCTTGCAAATAAAGAAGCGCTGGTGATGTCGGGTGACATCATGATTCAGACCGCACGTGAAAATAATGCTTTGTTGCTGCCGGTCGATTCTGAACACAATGCAATCTTCCAATGCTTACCTGAAACTTATCTACAAGGTGAGCGTCATGGTCAGCCAAAATTGGGTGTAAAACAAATTTTACTTACCGCTTCTGGCGGTCCATTTTTACATCATAGTTTAGAACAATTGCAAAGTGTAACGCCGGCCCAAGCCTGTAAGCATCCAAACTGGTCGATGGGACAAAAAATTTCTGTTGATTCTGCAACGCTGATGAATAAAGGCTTGGAATTGATCGAAGCCTGTCATCTTTTTGCAGTTGAAGAACAATTTGTAACAGTTGTTGTTCATCCACAGAGTATCATTCATTCAATGGTTCAATATGTAGATGGTTCGACTTTGGCGCAAATGGGAAATCCTGATATGTGTACGCCTATCGCTCATGCATTAGCGTGGCCAAAGCGTATTCAAACACATGTGCCTCCATTAGATTTATTTGTTCATTCACAGTTAAACTTTGAACAGCCTGATATACAGCGATTCCCAGCACTAAAATTAGCACGTCAAGCCATGAAGGCTGGGGGCTTAGCTCCTACGATTTTAAATGCAGCCAATGAAATCGCTGTGGCAGCATTTTTGCATGAGAAAATTGGCTTTACTCAAATCCCTCAAATTGTGGAACATGTGTTGGGGCAAGTTGAAAACTCAGCTGCAAATAATATTGATGTTATTTTGCATGCAGATAAATCGGCACGTATGGTTGCTGAAAAAGCAGTATTGAATTCAGGAAGTTAAGACATGAATGCCTTGTTTATGATTATTGCAGCAATATTGCTACTTGGACCGCTGATAGCGATTCATGAATTTGGGCATTATTTCGTTGCACGTAAACTGGGCGTAAAGGTTTTGGTGTATTCGATTGGTTTTGGCCCAACACTACTTAAGTGGACGTCAAAGAAGTCGGGTATTCAATATCAACTGTCTGCATTGCCACTGGGTGGTTATGTCAAAATGTTGGATGAGCGTGAAGGTGATGTCGCAGCAGAAGACTTACCGAAAGCATTTAACAGACAACACCCTTGGAAACGTATTGCAATTGTTGCTGCAGGACCACTCATCAACTTGGCTTTTGCTGTGGTGTTGTTTTGGATTTTATTTTTACCAGCTCAGGAACAGCTCAATACGCGTATAGGTAAAATTTTACCGAATACGCCAGCAGCGGCTGCGCAAATGCAGACTGGTGATAAAATTACTGCCGTAGATGGCACTCAAGTATCCACTTGGGAGCGCTTGAATTATGCCTTGGTTGATCGTGTAGGTGAAACTGGCAATATTCAAATTCAAGCTGAACGAGCAGGGCAAATTCAAAACTTCAGTTTACCTATTCAAAGTTTCTTACGTGATCAAACTCAGTCACCACTCGATGTTCTAGGTTTTACACCGTATCGTCCTGAAATTCCTGCAGTGGTTTCAAAACTCAGTGAAGATGGCGCAGCGATTCGCCAAGGGATGCAAGTGGGTGATCGAATTGTTTCGATCGATGGCGTAAAAATGAAAGACTGGTTTGATGTTGTACAAGTTGTACAAGCTTCTCCAGAAAAGTTACTTAAAATTGATGTTTTACGACAAAATAAAATTGTGCATTTAAGCGTGATGCCGCAAGGTAAGCGTGACCAAATGGGTAAAGTCACAGGGCTTTTAGGTGTACAAAGTGATCCGGGTAAAGTCAATATTCCAGCCGAATACAAACAAACAATTCAATACACGCCTGTAGAGGCGATGGGTAAAGCGGTAGAAAAAACAGGTCAGATATCTAGTATGATCCTGAATTCTATTGTAAAAATGGTGCGTGGTTTGGTTGGTTTAGATAATTTATCTGGTCCGATTACTATTGCGAAAGTGGCTGGACAAAGTGCTGAGATGGGGTGGCAAACCTTCATTTCATTTATGGCACTGATGAGTGTAAGTTTGGGTATTTTAAATTTACTACCGATTCCTATGCTCGATGGCGGTCATTTAATTTACTATTTTATTGAATTAATTCGTGGTAAACCTGTTTCTGAACAAATACAATTGGTTGGATTAAAAATTGGTATGGTATTGCTGGGTAGCATGATGCTACTGGCTCTATTCAATGACATTATGCGTTTATAAGAACGTTATACGAAATAAATTAACAGCGGAAAAGACTGGCATGCAGCACAAACATTTATTTATGCCATTGGCACTGGTTAGTGCTATGGCCGTAGCACAACAAGTATATGCAGCAGATGATTTTGTAGTACAAGATATTCGTGTTGATGGCTTAGTGCGTTTAACTCCTGACAATGTAGCCGGAATGATCCCATTCTCCGCTGGTGATCGTGTCAATGATCAAATCATTTCAAACTCAATTCGTAGTATGTTTGCGTCGGGTTTGTTTGATGATGTGAAGTCTTCACAAGTCGGTAATACCCTTGTATATACCGTGGTTGAACGCCCAGTTATTTCTAAAGTTGAGCTCAAAGGCAATAAACTTATTCCTAAAGAAGCCTTGGAAGAAGGCTTAAAGAAAATGGGACTTTCCGAAGGTGAAGTTTTAAAGAAATCATCTTTGCAAACGGTTGAAACTGAATTAGAACAACAGTACATGCAGCAAGGTCGTTATGATGCTGATGTCAAAGTTATTACAACCGCTCAACCGAATAACCGTGTCAATGTCTTAATCGAGTTTGAAGAAGGTCAATCTGCCAAAGTATTTGATATCAATATCATTGGTAATACGGTCTTTAAAGAAAGCGAAATTAAACAAATTTTTGCATTAAAAGAAAGTGGTTGGAACTCGATCATTTCTCGTAATGACCGCTATGCACGTGAAAAGATGGCTGCGAGTTTAGAAGCGTTACGTGCGATGTATCTCAACAAAGGTTACATCAACTTCAACATTACCAACTCAAGTCTAAATTTGAGTGAAGATAAAAAACATGTCTTTATCGAAGTTTCGGTGGATGAAGGTGAACAATTTAAGTTTGGTGAAACCCATTTCTTAGGTGATACGCTTTATACGCAAACTGATTTAAACGCTTTAAAACTCTATAAAGATGGCGATTTATATTCACAAGAAAAAGTGAATGGTGTGAAACAACTTTTACTTCGTAAATACGGTAACGCAGGTTACTACTTTGCAGAAGTGAACATTGTTCCTGAAATCAATAAAGACACCAAATTGGTTGATTTAAATTACTATGTGAATCCGGGTCAGCAAGTCACTGTTCGTCGTATTAATTTCACAGGTAACTCGAAGACAGCTGATGAAGTGCTACGTCGTGAAATGCGTCAAATGGAAGGCGCATTAGCAAGTAACGAAAAAATTGATTTGTCTAAAGTGCGTTTAGAGCGTACTGGCTTCTTTAAAACCGTTGATGTTAAGCCTGCACGTATTCCGGGCACACCAGATCAAATTGATTTAAATGTGAATGTGGAAGAACAGCATTCGGGTACAAGTACTTTGGCTGTTGGTTTCTCACAAAGTGGCGGTGTGACTTTCCAAGCAGGTTTGAGTCAAACCAACTTCTTGGGTACAGGTAATGCGGTTTCTATCGATTTGTCTCGTTCAGAGACTCAAGATTACTATAACCTCAGTGTAACTGACCCGTACTTCACTATTGATGGTGTACGTCGTGGTTATAACATGTACTACCGTAAAACCAAGTTAGATGACGACTATAACGTTAACAACTACGTTACTGACAGTTTTGGTGGTGGTATTAACTTCGGTTATCCGATTGATGAAAACCAAAGTATCAGTATGGGGTTAAATGTAGATCAAACTGATGTGACTACAGGTCCATATGTTTCTACATATGTGCGTGATTACTTACTTGCAAATGGCGGTAAGGCAACACATTCAACTAGCTATTGTCCAGTTGACTTAGTACCAATTAAAGATGCTGATGGCAAAATTACAGGTTATGAGCCATGTTCAGTGCCTGAAATAACTTATAATGATGAATTTAAAGGTGATTTCTTAACCTATAACTTAAACTTAGGTTGGTCGTATAACACGCTAAACCGTCCTGTATTCCCAACTTCAGGTATGTCACATCGTGTAAATACTGAAATTGCCTTACCGGGTAGTGATGTTGAATATCAAAAAGTCACTTACGATGCACAAGCTTATTTCCCACTCGGTAAAGACTTTGTGGTTCGTGGCTATGGTAAGTTGGGTTATGGTAATGATTTACCGTTCTATAAAAACTTCTATGCAGGTGGTTTTGGGTCGGTACGTGGTTATGACAACAGCACTTTAGGTCCAAAATACGATGGTGTTTACTATCAAGGTATTGGTAAAGAAGATTTGGATTTTGAGGAAGTGGGCGGTAATGCACTTGTCCAATTTGGTGCTGAATTAGCCTTACCAGTGCCTTTCAAAGGTGATTGGGCGCGTCAAGTACGTCCAGTATTGTTTGCTGAAGGCGCACAAGTATTTGATACCCAATGTGACGTTCCAGCCGCGGATAGTGTACTGGTTAAAGATGGTCAAACATATAACGCTCGTGAATACTGTAAAGATAACTACGGCTTTGATATGAATAATATGCGTTATAGCGTTGGTGCTGGCTTTACTTGGATCACGATGATTGGTCCAATTTCACTGAGTTATGCATTCCCGCTTAATGATAAAGCTGGCGATGAAACAAAAGAAATTCAATTCGAGATTGGTCGTACGTTCTAAGTACGACCCTTCTGGGAATAACAAAATTACAGGTTGATAAGATGAATAAATTATTTGCTGGTTTGGCGGTATTGGGTATGTCATGTACTGCTGTTGTGCATGCAGCAGGTTACGGTGTGGTTGATTTAGAAAAGGTGGTGGATCAAAGCACTTATCTAAAACAACAAAATGCTCAAATTCAACAGCAGTTGAAACCACAAACCACTAAAATTGAATCACTTGCAAAAGAGCTGGAAGCAATGCAGCAAAAAGCTCAGCAAGGTGGTGATAAGTTGACTGCTGCGCAAAAGCAGCAAATGGGTCAACAGTATCAAGCTAAACTTAAAGAGCTGACTGATTTACAGCAAAAAGTTCAAGCTTCGGTTCAAGGGAATATTCAGTCCTTAAATCGCACGATGGATACTCGAATCAAGCAAGTTGCAGAACAATTGCGCACAGAAAATAAGTTAGATGTTGTTTTGAATAAAAATTCAGCACTTGCGTATGACCCTAAGTTTGATTTAACTGATAAAATGATTCAAAAGGTTAATGCAATTAAATAATCAATGAATTCTCAAAAATTCAGTTTAGAAAAGCTTGCTCAACTTGTTCAAGGTCAATGTATTGGTCAGCTAGACTTGCAATTCAGCGGAATGGCAAGTTTGGAGAGTGCTCAACCACATCAGCTTGCATTTTTAAACGCAGATAAATATCTGAATGAAGCTCAACAGTCTAAGGCTGGTGCGCTGATTGTGACTGCAGACATGCAGTCACAAATCCCTTCACAGCAAAACTTCATTGTTGTACCCAATCCGTATCTGGCTTTCGCTATTCTAACGCATGTTTTTGAAAAGAAATCTGTAGAAATAGGAATTGAAAGTACTGCCCAAATTCATCCTTCCGCAATCATTTCTGATACTGCTTATATTGGGCATTATGTGGTGATTGGTGCGAATAGTGTGGTGGGTGAAGGAACGCGCATTGAATCACAAGTGAAGATTGATCATGGTGTTGAAATTGGTAAAGATTGTTTTATCGATTCGCATGTGACGATTACCGGTGAAGCCAAGTTAGGTGATCGTGTACGTATCCATGCAAATACGGTGGTCGGTGGTGAAGGATTTGGTTTTGCACCTTATCAAGGGAAATGGCATCGTATTGCTCAATTAGGTTCTGTACGCATCGGGAATGATGTACGTATTGGTTCAAATTGTAGTATTGACCGTGGTGCTTTAGATGACACAATTTTGGAAGATGGTGTCATTATTGATAACCTTGTGCAAATCGCGCATAACGTCAAAGTAGGTGCAAATACGGCAATGGCAGCGAAATGTGGCATTGCAGGCAGTACAACTATTGGCAAAAATTGTGTGCTAGCAGGGGCTGTTGGTATCGTAGGTCACATTAATATTACAGATAATGTGACAATTACCGGTATGTCAATGGTCACAAAAAGTATTTCCGTTGCTGGGAGTTATTCTTCAGGTACGCCAATGCTTGAAAGTGGTTCTTGGAAAAAGGCAGCAATCCGCTTTAAACAATTAGCAGATGTGCCATTGACCCAATTGGTCAAACGACTTGATCATATGCAGTCTCAAATTGAGTCCCTTGAATCAACATTTAAATTGCGTAAATAATTATGATGACAGAGTCGAATACCCCAGCTTTCACAAAACCTGAATTACCAATGACTATTCAGACTATTCGTGAATATTTGCCACATCGTTATCCGTTTTTATTGGTTGATCGTGTTGTCGAAGTGACTGACAACGGGATTGTAGGCTATAAAAATGTAACGATTAATGAAGAATTTTTACAAGGCCATTTTCCTGAATACCCAATTATGCCGGGTGTGCTGATTGTTGAAGCATTGGCGCAAGTATCGGGTATTTTAGGTTTCATCATGAATAATGAGAAACCTTCAGCGGGTTCGCTGTTCTTATTTGCTGGTGCAGAGAAGGTTCGATTTAAAAAACAAGTCGTTGCAGGCGATCAACTTGTATTAAAATCGGAATTAGTGATGCAAAAGCGTGGCATTTACAAATATAATTGTGTTGCCACTGTAGATGGCGTAGTCGCAGCAACCGCGGAAATTATGGTTTCGCATCAGAAAACAGAGACAGCATGAGCAATAACGAATTAATTCATCCTACCGCCATTATTGACTCATCAGCAGTAATTGCTCCGGATGTGCAAATTGGACCATATTGTATTATTGGTCCTAAAGTCACAATTGGAGCGGGCACTAAACTGCATTCACATGTTGTGGTGGGTGGTTATACCCGTATTGGTCAACATAACGAAATTTTTCAATTTGCCAGTGTTGGTGAAGTCTGCCAAGACTTAAAATATGCTGGTGAAGAAACCTGGTTAGAAATCGGTGATTATAACTCGATTCGTGAACACTGTAGTTTACACCGTGGTACTGTTCAAGATCAGGGTCTAACTAAAGTTGGTAGTCACAATTTATTGATGGTGAATACACATATTGCACATGACTGTGTGGTAGGTGATCATAATATCTTTGCCAATAATGTCGGCGTTGCAGGTCATGTCCACATTGGTGATTACGTCATCGTAGGTGGTAACTCTGGTATTCATCAATTCTGTAAAATCGATTCATACAGTATGATCGGTGGTGCTTCGCTTATTTTGAAAGATGTACCTGCTTATGTCATGGTATCTGGTAATCCAGCCCATGCTTTTGCAATGAACATTGAAGGAATGCGTCGTAAAGGTTGGTCTAAAAATGTGATTCAAGGTTTACGTGAATCTTTTAAATTGATCTATAAAGATGGCTTAACGACGAATGAAGCGATTGAACGTATTCGGACTGAAATATTACCTGAAGTGGAAGAGGCGCAATTGTTGATTGATTCACTTGAGCAGTCTAAGCGCGGTATCGTACGCTAAATGCTGCGAATAAAAAAAGACACCTTATAAGGTGTCTTTTTTTGCATTAAAAAATAGAACTATTTTTTAACAAAGCCTGCTTCTTCAGATTTTGGATACTTTTGGGTGAGCTTGGTTTTGAGCTGCGTTGCTAAACTGCTATTTCGATCGACATCTTTTGCAATGCTATACAGTTGATATAACGCTCTAGGCGCGCGGGTCGATTCAGGGTATTGATCTACCACGATACTATAGTTCTTTTTCGCTTCCGCGTAGTTGGTCGGTTCAACAGCAAGGTTGAACTCAGCTAGCCAAAAATATGCGTTGCTAATATAGACACTGTTAGGATTATTCTTAATAAAGTTTTTCATCGGTGCAATGGCTTTTTTCGCACCACCTTGTTTGTATGCATCTAAAGCAACGGTATATGCCGCTTTCTCGAGCTCAAGTGAGTCACCACCTGCATTTACAGGTTGGTTTGCAGATGAGCTTAATGTTGCTTGGGTCGTAGGTTGTTTAACAGGTGCAGGCGCTGTATTAGCTGTTACTGGGTGCAGTACCTTGTTGGTTATCCTCCGCAGCCTCTGTGTCTTCACTTGGATCTACTTTTTGTTGGAGTAGTTCTAAACGTTGATCTAAATCTGCATAGCGGTTTGTAAGTTCACTTTTTAATTGTTCAATAATATTGTCTTGCTCTTCCATTTTACCGCGTAAGCTACGCAATTCATTTTCGAGCTGTTGGTTCTTCTGCATAAGCTGCCAATTCAAATTGGTTGGAATAGGGGTAGAGCCAGCACCTGTTTGAATGGCCGTATTATTTGCTGTATACACAGTACCATTATTAGCGCCACTCAAACCACGAGATTCAATTGGAATATTGGCAAATAATGCACCTGAGCAAGTCAATGTAAGGGCACACAATACATGCTGTTTAAACATCATAAAAATTCCATATAGTTACAAGCATGTCCGTATAGAATAGTTTTATTACAGACAGCTTTAGATAAAACAATAAGCACATTAAAAACGCCAAAGTTCTGAATTGCAATAAGCTTTTACAATCTTGTTGTGTATTAAAGTAAAAATATAGTGGTGAAGCTTCACGTTTTCTACATCATCGACCATCATATTGATTTATAAATAATCAAACAGTGTTTTCTACTCAGGAATTCTTGGTTTTAGGCTTGCATGTTTATTAAAAATCTCTATACTCTGTTCTTGCAATGGTAGCCCTGCCGGTTACTTCGCAATTGTACTCTACAAACCCCGCCAGGACCGGAAGGTAGCAACGGTAGTAGAAATATGATGTGCCGAAGTCTTGCTGGTAGGGTTGCCACCAGTTTCAATAATAATAAATTAAACTTCCTCTCATTTTTCAATCCTAGATTCTTCTTTATTTTAATTTTATTAATTCATCATTTAGATCTATATCTTTATTATTCGTCTTCAAATTCTTTACGTGCAATCACTTTAAAAATCGTATCGAGGTCAAAGCCTCGATATTGTAAAAAACGTATTTGTTTGGCTTTTTGTTTTGGATCACGTTCAACAGCTTTGCCAAATTTTTTTATTTTGAGCTGGTAGGCTTCAGTGACCCAATCTGTTTCTTTTAATTCATCCTGAATTAATTCACTGTCTACTTTTTTATTTTTTAACGCGAGCTTTATACGATTAGGGCCTTTACCTTTACGTTTTTGACTCGATAGCACCATCTCTGCTACACGCTGATCGCTTTGATAGTTCTCACGCGCGAGTTCCTCCACCAAGTGTATGACTTCTTCTCGGCTATCCGCATACAGTGCTAATTTTTCGATTAAATCCGCTTTTGAGTATTCTTTACGTGTGAGTACTGCAAAAGCATACGAGCGTAGACGAGAGCCGCGCAGTCCTGGTTTTTTTTCAGCATGAACATCTTTACCATTGGTGTCAAAATGCAACGCAGTGTGATCGATCACCGAAGTATTGTCATGTGAAATGTCAGTTTGTGCAGCATGATTTACGCAGGTAGTTTCTTCAGCTTCTGCAAACTGTTGTTTCAGTGCTTCATAATCAAGCAAGAGTGGAAAATGGTCTTTAGTCATGGGGTCATTTTAATACAAATTTTGAGTGCAAAACAAAACGCCCCGTAGGGCGTTTCGTCTGCTATTAAAGTATGCTGTAATTAAGCATCTAAAACGTCTGGTTCTTCTTCGTCTTTATCTTCTACAGGTGCTGTACCCGTAGTCAGAAGTTGTTCACGAATCAGTTTTTCGATAGTTTGCACAAGTTCAGGGTGTTCTTCTAAGTGGCGAATGGTATTGTTTTTACCTTGCCCAATCTTGTCACCTTGGTATGAATACCAAGCACCTGCTTTTTGAACAATTTCTTGTTGTACTGCGAGGTCAACAAGCTCACCTAAATGGTTCACGCCTTTACCATAAAGAATTTGGAAAATCGCTTCACGGAATGGAGGAGCCATTTTGTTTTTCACAACTTTCACTTTAGTTTCTGAACCAATGATTTCGTCGCCTTCTTTCACTTGACCAATACGGCGGATATCTAAACGTACAGATGCATAGAATTTAAGTGCATTACCACCAGTTGTGGTTTCTGGGCTACCAAACATTACACCAATCTTCATACGGATTTGGTTAATGAAGATCACCATACAGTTCGAACGTTTCGCATTACCGGTAATTTTACGCAGTGCTTGGCTCATCAGGCGAGCTTGTAAGCCCATGTGTGAGTCACCCATTTCGCCTTCAATTTCGGCGCGAGGGGTCAGTGCAGCTACAGAGTCGACAACGATCAGGTCAATGGCACCTGAACGTACCAGCATGTCTGCAATTTCAAGTGCTTGTTCACCATTGTCTGGCTGTGAAACAAGTAAGTTATCAATATCTACGCCAAGTTTACGTGCGTATTGAGGGTCTAATGCATGTTCAGCATCGATGAATGCACAAGTACCGCCAGCTTTCTGACATTGTGCAATAGCTTGTAATGTCATAGTCGTTTTACCAGAAGATTCAGGACCGTAGATTTCTACGATACGACCTTTAGGCAAACCACCAATACCTAGTGCGATATCTAATGTTAAAGAACCTGTAGAGACAGCTTCAACTGCCTGTACGGTATTATCACCAAGACGCATAACGGTGTTTTTACCAAACTGCTTTTCAATTTGGCTTAAGGCCGCATTTAACGCCTTGCTTTTATTATCATCCATCTTACAACCTCAATACGATGTCACGAAACAATATACTCAAGTGGATGTATTCAGTTTAAATCTGTTCCACGAGGGTATAGTGACAGAAATCATCCTTTTGTTCTATGAAAATCACAACAGGTGCGACATGTTGTGACGCTTTAACTTAATCATCATTATAAGACCATTGCTGGTCAAACTGTTGATCATTTTCTCTTTTAAATTTACCAATATCTCGACGATCTTTTTTACTTGGTCGATGATCTGGCCGAGCTAGATTATGCAACTTTCTTTGGGATGCGAGCAATTCCCGTTTTGCAATACTGACCTCAGTTTCATCATAAAGCAGCTGAGCGGTTGGGGCTGGCCCACGAACATCCGACAGCGCTTTCACTACCACAGTTTTTTTCTCAAGGCCTTGTGCAATGGTTAACTCCATGCCTACACGAACTTCACGAGAAACTTTAACGCGTTCGCCATTATGATGAACTTTACCGCCTTCAATCGCATTTTTGGCAATAGAGCGTGTTTTAAAAAAACGTGCAGCCCACAACCATTTGTCTATACGCATACCAACCGCATCTTCGGCTAGATTTGATTTACGCATATTTTTTCTGTTCCTCGGCTTGCTCAGTCGTTTGAGCTTCTAAAATAGGGATTAAATCTGTTAATGCGGACAGCATTGGATAATTACAAGTCTCGCGAGGCGCTTTGGCAGATGAAGGCTGCTGAATCGAATAGAGCTGTTCAATCCCAAAAAGTTTTGCACCATTGAGCACTTTTTCTGTGTCATCAATGAAGTAACAGTTTTTTGCATCGAAGGGGTGTTTGCTTGCTAATATTTGCCAAAACTCAATAAACTCTTTGGCATGACCGAGCGTTTCTGAACTGACGATAACATCGAAAAAATCACGAAGACCGGTTTCTTCAAGTTTGAATTGTAAGCCTTCATAGTCGGCATTGGTCGCAAGCCAAATAGGATAGCCATTTTCTTTTAGATACGTAAGCAGCTCAATGCAGCCTTCGCGTTTGGCTACTTTGGCTTTTTGTTCTATCTGCATTTCCAGAACATCAACGCCAACTTGTGACGTCCAAAAGCGAGAGGAGTACCATTTTAGGGTATGATTATGCTGTTGATAAAAACTAAATAGCGTTTGCTTGCTTTGTTCGAGTGAGCACTGATGCTGTTCAGCATAGCGAATTGGCAGCAGCTCATTCCAGATAAAATCATCATAAGCAAGATCGAGTAAAGTACCGTCCATATCAAAAATGATCGTCGGCTTTTCTGAGTAATTTGGCATATAAGGTATTCTATGTTTAAAACAACAACAGCACCGCAAGACCCACTGATTTTGCAGTTGGTTCCCATTGTGACACAAGCTTGCGAAATTTTGCGAGAAGAATATCGGCGTTATTGCTCAGGTGCAGATTTTGATGTTGAACGTAAAAGTGATGATTCACCTGTAACGCAAGCTGACTATCGTGCAAATAGCTATATTACCCAAGCATTATCTATAGTTTCTAACTTGCCTGTATTGTCAGAAGAAGGTGACAAGTCTGAACGTATGCAATGGCAAAAATTTTGGCTGCTTGATCCTTTGGATGGTACCAAAGAGTTTTTACATAAAAGACCTGAATTTACCATTAATCTGAGTTTGGTTGAGGGTGCTAATACTACCTTTGCCATATTGGCGATTCCGGGGGAATATAGCGTATATATTTGCCCATTTGCGGGACTGCCGCTGAAATATGATAGCCAGTCAACCACATGGTATGAATATGTTCAAGCCTCTGTAGAGAATGTCGTACACGTTGGCTTGAGTCAAAGTGCCAAAAATAAGCCGATTTATACGGACTATCTAGACGCTTTAGAAAAACTCACTCCTTATCAGGCATACCATGCTGGTAGTGCATATAAGTTTTGTATGATGTTAGAAGATCGAGTTGATATTTACCCGCGTTTTCATCCCACCTGTGAATGGGATACGAGCGCTGGACAATGTTTAATCGAGCGTATTGGTGGTGGTTTGGTTGATTTTAAAGGTCGCGCTTTTTTATATAACCAGCGCAAGACTTTATTAAATGGTGGATTTATTGCATTTAAAAATGCCGAAATGAAAGAATTGGCCTTAAATGCTTTGGCAAACATGCCTGACAAAACTTGAGCTAAATCGGGTTCATGCTATAGTGTCTGCACACTCCGTTAAATCTCCTGCATATAAGAACTGTCAATTATGGCCCTAGATTTGCTCCCTCCTAGTATGCTGAAAGCAATAGACTTATTGCCGGATGAAAAGACGCCTGTAACATTGTTTACACGTCATTCCATTCGTGAAGTTGTACAAGGACAGGGGTTGGCCGGTTATGACTTACAACTGACCCATCAAGGACGTGATTTAGCCGAAGCGTGGGGCAGCTATTTGGTTGAAAATACCGATCGTGTTATTCAACACTGTATTTCTAGTCCAATTCAGCGCTGTGTGGATACGGCAGCATTGATGATTCAAGGTGCAGATAACGTCACGATTGAGCCAAATACCCACCATATCGAGATCATTGAACAAGGATTATTGGTCGAGCCGGGAAGTTTTGTGCTCGATATTAAAAAAGCAGGACCATACTTTCAAAAGCAAGGTGCTTTAGGCTTTATCAATAGTTTTGTGAATAATGCTTTGCCGGGTATGAAACAGCCCATTCATGGGGTGGTAGATGTTTTGGAGTTGATTTACAACACTCATCCAACCAATGATTATGGTCTGAGTCTAGCGGTGAGTCATGATACGATTTTGGCTGCAATTCTTGCCATTATTTCAGGTAAAAATATCGTGACACGCGAAGATTGGCCTAAAATGATGGAAGGTTTATTTGTTTGGTTTGAAGGAGATGTATTCCTTGAGTCAAAACTGAAATGGATTTGGCGTGGTGAACTAAATGAATTAAATATTCGTGAATTTCAGCAAGCTGAACAGCAACTTTAAGAAATTTTGCTAATAATAAAAAATTTATAAAAGGCATCCATGTGCGGATGCCTTTTTTATCTGTTTCAGTATTTCATTAAATAAAAGATTAAATATTGGCTTTAATTCGTGCAGGATACTGATTTAAATCAATACTTGAACCGTCGTCACTATAAGGCCAGCGGCTAGTATTGACAGGTAGATGCTGTTGGTGGATTCGACTGTATTTGTCTGCAGCAATCAATGTCGCAATGTCATGATCTTTAATGCTATACGCTTGCACGAGTTCAGCTGGATATTGTGTGCGTTCAAAAAATTCAGCTTCTGTTTCCCCTTGATGCAGTGCAAAGATACGTTCTACAGCTGGTAAGTACACGCCATATGCTAACCATGAGTCTACACCTTGAGAGGCTTGAATCTCAGCGGTCGATTTCATATTTGAAATGACTTTACCTAAAATGTCTTTTTCACCTTTAGATGTAAAATATTCAATATATTGATTTTCTGCTTCTGCAAATTTTTCTAATGATGGCAAAAATTGGTTAATCGACATTTTTATCCCTCTTTTCATTTGTACAGCAATGGCTGCCTAGGATGAAAATTAAAATACCATAAAAAATATATGGGATTAAGCCATTTCTTAAAATTTTTATTTACAAAGTTTCTAAAAATATCCTGACAATTTCTGTCGGGAATATACGATTGTATTAACAGGTCTACATCTTAATTTTAGTTGAAAAGTGAAATACCTGTCACATTAATAATGATTCTACCAATACAAAATATTTAGATTTTATTTGAATTGTTAATAAGTGACAAAACACGGCAATTGAATGATTAAAAAAAAGAAAATAGCATTAAATTTGTTGTAAATTATAGATTTATATATTTTTATGTAAGTCTCTTTATTGGATTTTTTTTGTGGCTAATTGGGGAATAGTAGTGAAAAGTGTGATAGATTTTTCATATAACAAATTATCAATTTGTATTGTGTCATTAATGTTAGTTGCTTGTGGTGGTGGAGGCGGTGGTGATAGTTCAAGTGGTTCTGCATCAACTGCAAATTATCCAGAACCGACCCAAGACATAGTCGATGATACCAGTATTGGCTTTTATGATTACGATGCAAATGATGCTGTTCGTGAAATACGAAATGATTTAGTCGGCAGCTTTTCAGCGCAAGTTCAATTTGGTCAAAGTCATGTTGTAGACCCGAATGCAAACGAAGCCAAGAAAATGCCACGGTTAACCAGTGAAAAAGAAGCGCTGCTTATCGTGACGCCAACACTTGATATGCAAAACATCAAGCAACTCAAAGTAGAAATCTATCAAAACAACCTCTTAATTCGTACCGCGACATTGGATGATCCGACGCAAATGCCTGTTTCAGACCAGAGTGGGCAAAGAGGTCGTTCAGATGTTTGGTACAGTAAACGCGCGTGGACCACGAAACTTAATTGGGATGAAGTTAAACCCGGTCTAAGATTAAAATTTATCGACGCAAATAAAGCCAGCGGTGAATTGGCTGAGGATAAAATCGATTTTGCTGCACCAGGGGAATTGGTTTTAAATAATATCCGTGTTGGTATGTTGGCAGATAAGCCAAATTCTACCGGCCACTATATGCTACTAGAGCCTGAAAAAGCGGGCACAGATTATTTCCAAACCATTCCTGCAGCGGAAATGACGGTTGCACAATATGATGATATTCAGTTAACACGTGCAATGGTATCTTCAGGTGTTATTTATGACAGTAAAAGTGCCGGAGATGGTGGTGTTTATGCAGGAGACATGCGTGAGGATGTCGGTAAATCAACCTTTAGTGTTGGTATAAACCTTGCTAACTGGGGTATTACCAGTGCATCTATGGCCAACCAAAGTCAGCCACAATTAACCCAAACAGTAGTTGTCCATCATACGAAGGGGAACTATGCCAATGGTGTGCATACTCATGGACTGAGTGGTGGTAATGGCATGCTCACGCTTTATGATTCTGTAGGGAATGAATTTAGCCATGAAATTGGCCATCACTATGGTTTAGGACATTACCCTGGTCAGGTAGGTGACAATCTATTTTGGGCTGCACATCATGCGGACAGTGGATGGGGTTATATTGCCAATCGCAATATGATGCGCGGAAATCTATCATGGACGGCGACATGGAAGTGGGATGGAGCGAATGGTATCCCAAATTTTAAAAATTTGTTTCCGTACGGAAAAGATGCCATGTCCGGCGGGTATCCTGATAGTAATGTATCACGCTACACACACTATACGGGTTACAGCACATTCCTGAAAATTCAACCACACTTTGACCGTTATGTCTGGGATGAAACATCACCTACCGGCTACAAAAAGTGGAATAAAACCACTCGTGAAATGGAAGTCGCTCAACCGAAGATGCCAAATTCTACGGCTCCGGTTTGGTATAGCGCAGATCAAAATTATCCACGACCACGGGTCTTTGGTCAGCCCGTAATTACCATTTTAGGGGGCTATGATCCAGTCAATCAAGTTGGTTTGTTGTATCCTGCTGCACGCTCAAACTGGGGTAATGTGTATGACTTAAATGCCGCCAATACCGCTTTGGATCAAGCGGCATGTTGGTTGAATGTGCAATACACGAATAAAGTCAACAATATTGCTTTAGCACCTGCACGATTAGGCAGTAATGCCAATAAATTGCATGTCAATTTAGCTTTGGCAGATCAACCACAGAAAGTTGATTTGTATTGTAAAAAAGCAGGTGAAGAAGCCAAGTTATTAGCAAATATTGATATTCCAGTCTACAGCACAGCGATCAAGCCGGCTGTCAAAATTGGGCGTCAGCATGGTTATAGTGCATTGCGTGCTATCGAACTTCCTCAATTAGAAAGTGCTTTGGAAGCGCAAGCTGCAAATGCTGTTGTTGCTCTTAATCCAACTGAAAAAATGCTGTATGAGTCATATAAAAATGACAAGTCATTGATGAATAGTGTGGCGCGTCAGCAATTAACCCGTTATGAGTCGCAACAAAACACAGCATACCGACTAAATCGTTGGATGAATGTGTATGCACAAGACCTAACCAATCAAGTTCCTGAGGCACAAAGCGCACTCGAAGCATTTATGAAAAAGCTTTCAGTATCTCAGGAAGGTATGTTCGAGCAGGCGACATTGATCAAAAATGGTAATAACTGTTTGAAAGCAGAAACATTAACCGATGGAAAATTAAACTTATATATTAGTGGTCCAAGCGGATGTACTGCGGACGAATCGGAACAGTGGGTATATGATGCGATTGGTCGGATACACAGCAAGTCAAATCCAGATCAATGTATTACAGGCAACGGTGGTTCAGCTAAAGTGACGCTAGAACGCTGCATGTTAAACCAAACCAACCAAATTTGGACCATGGACCCTGCGACTACAACGATTCGTCAAAGTGGTCAATGTATGGATTTAAATACGGGACGTTTGCAAAATAACCGTGCGGATTTAATTCGATATAGCTGTACCAATGGTGGCAATCAACGTTGGACAAATTTGACAGCAAGCCAAAACTTATTATGGACGTACTTATCAGCGACGAATATGAAACTGATTAATAAATAATCTGTAAATAGAAAATAAGGTCCATCGAGGACCTTATTTTTTTGCTTTTAAAAATCTATAGGCACAAAAAAAGCCCTAAAAAGGGCTTTTTTCATCGCAACAAATTAGTTAGCTAAAGCTTTAACTTGTGCATTTAAACGGCTCTTATGACGAGCAGCTTTGTTTTTATGGATGATGCCTTTATCAGCCATACGATCGATAACAGGAACAGCTTTTTTGTAAGCTTCTGTAGCGACAGCATAATCACCAGCAGCAATAGCAGCTACTGTGCGTTTAAGATAAGTACGAACCATAGAACGTAAGCTTGCGTTGTGTTGACGTGCTTTAACGTTTTGACGAGCACGTTTTTTTGCTTGAGCAGAGTTTGCCACTCGTGCACTCCTTGAAATAGATTGGTCTGGGCGGGCTGAAATTACATCTGAAAACCAACATCAGAAGAACTATCACCAGCCCGTAAACAAGTGCCATATTGTGATTAAACTAAGCGCTTAAGTCAAGTCTTGACATGCTTTGACAACATTTTAGATGCAGAAAAATTTTAAAGAAAACGTTAGATTAGTCTAAAGTGATTGAGATTGTATGAAAAATGACTAAAAGTATAGAGAATGCGATTGTCATCGGAGCAACAGGATTGGTCGGGCGGGAATTGGTTCGTCAGCTCAGTCAAAATGCAAGATGTAAGAATATTACTGCTGTGGTACGTCAGCGTGACCATGAACTGAATGGACTGGCAAAAGTTCAACAAATGGTGATCAGTGACTTTCTTTCTCTGACTCAGGATGATGTAAGAGATTATAGTCATGCCTTTAGTTGTTTAGGCTCGACCATTAAAAAAGCAGGGTCTAAAGATAATTTTTATCAAATTGATTTTAGCATCAATGCGCATTTTGCTGAATTATTAGAATATACAGACACACATCTGATCATTGTCAGTGCAATGGGCGCAAAAGCCAATTCCGCGTTTTTTTATAATCGAGTCAAAGGTGAATTGGAATATTATTTAAAAACCTTAAAGTTAAATCAACTTTCGATTTTAAAACCTTCGCTGTTACTTGGTGAGCGTCATGAATCTCGACGTTTAGAAGATGCGACACAGAAACTTTATATGCGCTTTTCGCATTTTGTACCTGATCGTTTCAAATTTAAGCCAGTGACAGCACAGCAAGTGGCTCATACTATGGTCGAGGCGGCACAAACTCAGACTGAAAAGTTCGAGATTTATGATAATTTACGCATACTAACAATTAAATGAGGGAAATACCGTGTCTACAGTTCCATTCGTCACTTGTGATTTACTTGATGATCATCCAGACAAAGAATTACAAGTGGTGATCCCATCAATGGATGGTAAATTCTTTCAAAGTTATGGTGCACGAAAAAGTTTTGGCGGTCAGGTGGTGACGGTCAAATGTTTTGAAGATAACTCTCGTGTTAAAGAATTATTGGCAACCGATGGTACGGGTAAAGTATTGGTTGTGGATGGTGGTGCGTCGATGCGCTGTGCCTTGATGGGCGATATGATTGCTGAATCTGCAGTCAACAATCATTGGAATGGTGTCATTATTTACGGCTGTGTGCGTGATGTCGATGCGATAGCCGAACTTGATTTAGGTGTGCATGCTTTGGCTGCGATTCCACAAAAAAGTAACCGCAAAGGCGTGGGTGAAACAGATATTCCATTAAGTTTTGGTGGTGTAAACATTCAATCTGGTGATTTTATTTATGCTGACAATAACGGCATTGTTGTTTCAAAAGAGCAATTGGTTGCTCTATAAGTGTGTTTGAATTTTTAGTCGTGAAATGAAAGCGTGATTTTTGCTCATACACGACGATATAAATGTGAAAAAGTAAATACAAACATCAGCTGAGGGCACTCGGCTGTTGTATAAAAAATACGAAATAAAAGAAGAAAGGAAGAAAAGTATGTTGTTGCATCAATTAAAAGTGGCGCAAGCGTTGCTCTCAGGCGTAGTAGAGGGAGGACGTGGTACAAATGGGACGCCTTATCCCAAACAACCTGAAAAAGCCCTTAAACTGTACGAATTTGAAGGTTCTCCCTATTGCCGTCGTGTGCGTGAAGTTTTGACCACACTTAATTTGGATTATGAGGTTTACCCATGTCCCAAAGGGGCTAAAAAGTACCGTTTAGAGGTACAGAAATTAGGTGGAAAACAGCAATTCCCTTTCTTGGTGGATGACAATACAGGGGATCGTTTGTACGAATCTCAGCAAATTATTCATCATTTATTTAAACATTATGGCAAAACAGGTCAGACTCCTAAGAAATATGCCAGTTATCCTAAAATTCCGTATGTTGCCTATGTTGGAACCTTAATTAATGGGGCTCAAGGAGTGTGGGTGCAGCGTAAAGTTATCCATCGTGATGCTCCAAGTCAACTCTTAGAACTATGGGGTTTTGAAGCGAGTCCATATACACGCATCGTACGTAGCACATTGTCTGAAATGGAGCTGGCATATACTTTTCATAATGTGGCCAAGGAGCGTTGGCAAGATCAGGGATTAGCGATAATGCGCTTAAAACCGGGTAAATATGTACCTCTAAAAGGTGGTAAGCGTGAACAAGTGTTAAAAATCATGGGGAACAATATTCAAGTACCATACTTGAAAGACCCTAATACTGGTGTAGAACTTTTTGAATCTGAAAAAATTGTAAAATATCTGAAAAAGCAATATTTGAGCTAATCTTACTCAAGTTTAAGCTAAGTACAGTGTATAGTCAGACTGATGGCTATACACATATTGTAATGTTAAGTGGATTTAAAATTAGAAGAAAAATGCATCATAGCTGCATCAATTGAATTAGAATAAATTATTAAAAATAAGAAATTTACTTAGTTATAGGGATATCCTAAAAGGATTAAACTCATTAATGTAAAAGACATTTCATTTTTTCGGGGGAAGTAAATCATGTCACCACAAGAAGTCATACTACCCGTACCGGTGCTCGTCGTTGAAGATGAGGAAATTATTCAATTACGTTTACGTCAAATTTTGACGGAGCTGGGTTATAAGCGTGAAGAGCTTATCTTCACCAAAAATGTTAAAGAATCTATTCAAGCCGTAGAGACCCAACCGATATCCTTAGCCTTAGTTGACTTAGGTTTGCCTGATGGTAGTGGTATCGAAATTATTGAAAAAATACGTTCCCTCGAAAGTAATACTATGATCTTGGTTGTCTCTGCATGGAGTACACAAGAAAGCTTATTTGCTGCGATTAAAGCAGGCGCAACAGGCTATGTATTAAAAGAACGTGATGATGCTGAAGTACTTTTATCTATTCGGAGTATTTTACGTGGTGGGGCGCCGATTGACCCATTTATTGCACGAGAAATCCTCAAACAAATATCTGAAGCTGAAGCACCAAGTCCAGAACAAACAGTCGCCGATGAAGCAGACTTAAACCTGCTGACCAGTCGTGAAAAAGAAATTTTATGTTTGGTTGCTCAAGGTTTGAGTAATCGTGAGATTGCTGAACAGCTTTTTGTATCACGCTATACCGTAGAAAGCCATATTAAACATATTTACCGAAAATTAGCCGTAACGAAACGAACAAAAGCCGTGAGTACAGCAAGATCTATGGGTATTTTATAATGCGTAAAGGAGGATATTTTGTATTATTTATCCTCTGTTTAGTATGGGGGAGCTTGAGTCATGCAGAGCAAGTATTCCCTGTAAATGATCAATGTAATGTAACTGTGAATAGCATTTCACGGGTGAAAACACCATCCAATCAAGAATTACCCCGAACGGGATGGAAAACCACACAATTACCTGATCGTTGGAAAGAAGATAAAGACTGGGAAGGTTATCAAGGTGGTGCTTGGTATAAACTAGACTGGTCTTGGTACTGTAAAAATAATGCCCGTTTGGCAGAACCCATCGTACTATATATTGATTATATCATTAATACGGGTTCAGTCTTTCTGAATGGCGACTTGCTGTGGACCAATAAAAATCTTCAAGAACCGATTTCTAAAAGTTGGAATGTTGCGCGCTATTGGATTTTACCGATAAGTGGAATCAAACATGATCATAATGAAACTTTGATCTATGTGTATGGTTACTCGAGTTTAAATGCTGGCTTGGGCCCAGTAGTATTTAACAATGTAATGGCAACGGTTGAGCAAGCTGAAAAAACAACGTTTACACGTCGGACCATATTACAGTTAAATATTTTTCTTTCTGGGGTCTTGGGTCTAATTTGCTTTATTATTTGGTTGATGCGTCCTCGTGATACCAGTTTTGGCTGGTTTGCGCTTTCAACAGTGCTGTGGATTTTATTTCTCAGTAATGCCCTGACTACTGAAACCTTTCCATACCCAGATTCGGTTTTTTCTGCCAAAGCTAATCTGATATTTGTAATGCTGTACTTTCAGTGCTTTAGCATTTATATCTTACGCTTTCTTGGGCGTAAGTTTCCACGAATAGAACTGTCATTTACAATGTTGACTGCTGCACTGATTGGTGTGGTGTGTATCTGGCCATTTGAACAAAATGCAGATATTTCGAGCCTTATTTTCTTTTTGTATTGTGCATTCTTTTTTATCACTTACCTCTATCTGTGTAAAATTTGTTTCAAAGAACGAAGAAAGGACTATATTTTATTAGCAATCTGTTTGACTGCGATAATTGTGATAGTCATAGCTGACATCATGGTCTTGGTACTCTTTCCAAAAGAAAATTTTACACCTTTATCACCCTTTACTTCACCGATTATAACCTTATTTATAGTGGTGATCTTGGGGGCGAGACTCAATCGAAATATACAGAAAATTGAAAAATATAATGATGATTTGGCATTTGAAGTTCAGAAAGTCAGTGATGAACTATGTAGTAGCTTGAATGATAAACATCAGCTTGAACTGAGTAATGTACGCCTGCAGGAACGGATTAAATTATCGCATGATCTGCATGATGGTCTGGGCGCATCCATTGTGCGCTCGATGATCTTGGTTGATCAGTGCGAAAGTAATATTCCAAACAAACAGTTCTTGTCGATGTTGAAATTATTGCGCGATGATTTAAGGCAAATTATTGATAGTGGATCATCTTTAGACAGTAAAGTGCCAGATTCACCTTTGCTCTGGATCGCACCTGTTCGACATCGCTTTAGTCAGTTGATGGATGAAGTGGAAATGAATGCCAAATGGTGTATTCCTTCGCAGTGGGCGATCAAACCAACGGCAATTCAGTGTCTGACTTTAATACGAGTGATTGAAGAAAGCCTGACCAATATTGTGAAACATAGCCAAGCAAATCATGTCAATGTCACGCTGTCACAGTTCGAAAATGGCGCATTGTTATTAACTATTGAAGATGATGGCGTCGGTTTTGATGTTGAGAGTGTTTCAAATCATGGCATGAGTATCGGTATGAGAAGTATGAAAATGCGTGTGGAGCGTATAGGCGGAAATTTCAAAATTCATTCTCAGCAAGGCTGTACCATTATTCAAACAGAAATTAATTTAAAATCAGCTGCATAAAATAATATGTTGAAATAATAAAAATGATGATCAATTCGATATTAAGTCATCTAAAGCGCATTGCATTCTTCTGCTGTGTCACTTTTATCGCCGCTTGTGGTTCGCAGGATCATGCGTCTAAACCAGGTGAGTATGGGCAGATTTTGTTCCAACAAGCAGTGTTAAGTACCGAAGAAATTCAACAATTACTCAGTGAAAGTCAAAGCGATACAAATGCATTAAACACTAAAAATTTTGCAGTGGATTACACGGCGACATCGAGCCAAAACCCATATCGTGCAGTCTTGTTGGTCAGAGGTAGGGCAATGACCAGTGGTGAGGCATCTGTAAAATTTCAAATTGATAACTACAATGCCGCTATTCAACAAATCTCAAGCAATCTTATGCAAATGGATGCAGGTGTTGATCAGGTTGAACGATTAGAAACATTGGATGCAGGACAAGATTTTATTTTTGTTATGGACGGTGCGCCGTTTTCAGTCAATGCTGCCATTGAGCCAAATAGTATGACCAGTCAACTGAGTTTGTTAGAGTCAAGGAATGTGGAGTTTCAAAGTATTGAATTACAAATTTGGCAAGGCAAAGGTAGTCAATACGGTGTAATGCGCTATCTTTGGTTTATTGGATTGGTGTTATTGATTGTATGGGTTTATCGTGTGATCGTGGAGAAAAAAGCCGATCAAGTCGAAGATTTTTTAAATCGTAGAAAGCGAAAATAATGCTATTCAGCAGTATAAAAAGGGAGCATGACGCTCCCTTTTTATTGAGTTTATTCAGCTTCCGTTGGGACGAGCATCAGCACAGATTCATTTAATAGCATGGCAATATCTTCTAAGATATCAGCATCATATAAAGATTCGTCTAGCGCTAGACTTTGGCCATCGGCAATGGTTTTTAAATGCACTGCAAATTCGTCTGAGATACAGATTCCTTCGCCATTTGCCCAAAACAAAATATCACCGTCTTGCTCTGTATATAGTAAGCGTGAAGCCGGTTCTAACATGAGCTGATAGCCTTGATCTAGAGCTTCCTCTAAATCACCAGTGCCAATTTCTTCGGCTTCAGGAATATTGTCAGGATATTTAGGTTCTGACATTAAGCTCATGATTGCATCTTCAAGTACGGTTGAATTATGTAATTGTTCAAATAACTTTTCTTTTAAATACTCAAGTTCATTTTCAGTCACTTGGCCAATCGCACTGATTTGGTCACGTATAATGTCAGTTAATGGATTTTTAAGTAGAGGATTGTTTGTGAATTTGTCTGTCACTCGATCCATCATTTCAGTGAAATTTGGCATGCGGAAGCCAAATGAATAGGTCAGACATTCATCTTCAGCTACGCCATAGTGTGATAGGCCTGGTGGCACATAAAGTAAGTCGCCGGGAGCAAGCACTTCATCAAAATGTACGTCCATTTCTGGTAGTAAGCGAAGTGGTTGACCTTCTACAAATGCAGTATCTGCATCACACATCTGACCCAATTGCCAACGGCGATGACCATAGCCTTGTACGAGGAAGACATCGTAAAAATCAAAATGTTGTCCGACAGAGCCGCCTTTTTGTGCATACGACACCATGATGTCATCACGACGCCATTGCGGAATAAATGAAAACTGCTTCCATAGCTCGGCTAAGTCAAAAGAATAATGATCAACAGCTTGAACCAATAAAGTCCAGAGTTTCGGCATTTTTTGAAAATCGGCTTTAAGTAGTGGAGAAGATTTCACTGTCCATTGGTTTGGATCACGATCTTTTTGCTTGATGAGACGTGCAGTGACGTTATCTTCTAAAGCCAATTCAAGAATGTCTTTGGGTTCTAGTATATGGGCAATTTCAGGGAGTGCATTACGAACCAATAATGGTTTTTTCTGCCAATATTCGGCAAGGAACTGTTCAGCGCTGATACCGCCGAGGATGTCAAGAGAATGAGCCATAGCTAAATACATACAATTTCAATGGATATATTGTCCCTTGAGATTCCAGTTTTTAGCAAGGCTCTATTTCATTAAATTATTTCGATTAGCTTGAGACTATTTTAAAGGATTGTCTTTGAGATATTGCATGACTAATTTTTCAACTTCCAAATCATAGCTATTGGCAGCAGCCGTAGTCGCTGAAAATTTCATGAATTGCTCAAAATGTGCATTGGTATCAATTTTAGTATTTTCTTTATCAGATATTAATTTGAAATGATTCGGCATGACTTTTGCCATCATTTCAATGTTTTCGGTTTGTAGTTTTAGAAGTTTTTTTACTTCAACTGTTTGTGGTTGAATGCTTTCAAATTTTTGTTTGCCTAGAGCAACCAGTTTATTGATTTGTTGTTCTGGCCTGTTACTACCACCGGTTTTGGTCTTAGTGCCTAGCTGTTGAATGATTTGCTCCTGCATTGCAGCGCCTTGTTGTTCTAATTCAGCATGGATAAATTTATATTGAACCCATTCATTGACTAAGTTTTTGTTGTATTGCTGAGAGTTGGTTACAGTTTGATTCACTGTATTGGTATGACCGTTTGTCGAACAAAATAGAAGGCTAATGCTAATGAGGCTAGATGAAATTAAATTAAACGTTTTCATGTTTTCAGTTCTTGGTTGTAATAAATAAGTAAGTGACTTTTTAATCATTAGCCCATAAAGAGCTAATGATGTGTTTATTATGCTGTAACAAATAAAGATTTTAAAATTATGGGACTAAGATCTTAAGCTCACGCAAAATATTGCAGAGTTTAATCATCGGCATACCCATGAGTGTAGTTTGGTCTTGCCCGATCATTTCTTCAAATAAGCTAATCCCTAAACTTTCACATTTAAAACTGCCAGCGCAGTGTAACGGTTGTTCAACCTGAACATAACGTTCAATTTCAGGCAAGCTAAGTTTGCGAAACTTCACTTTATAGTGCTCGACAAGGGTTTGTTCAAAACCTGTCGATTTTTGTTGCACACTGAGTGCCGTACTGAAATAAACGATTTTGTCAGAATTGGCTTGAAGCTGCTTAATGGCTTTTTCATCGCAAAGCGGTTTACCGATAAAAATATCTGGTGCGCCTTCGCGCCATGCGACTTGGTCAGAACCAATCACAATCGCGTCTGGGTGTTGGTTTGCAATTGCTAAAGCTTTTTCAAATGCCAGTCGCTTTGCTAACTCATCAGCGTGGTTCTCACCACGAGGTGTTTCGTCTATATCTGGTACGATTGAGAGGTAATCAATCCGTAAACGGTCCATCAGGTCTTTACGGGTTTGGCTGCTCGAAGCCAAAATGATTTTGGGAGTACTCATTACACTGCATATTCCATAAGTACATCAAGCGGCACATAAGACAGCGCCGCTTGGTGACACGCTTGTATTTTAATAGGTGGGGCAAATCCTTCTTGATACGCCTCCACCCAGCGAGTCACACAGATACACCAGAAGTCACCAGGTTGTAGTCCTGGAAAACCAACTTCGGGTAAGGGTGTGATTAGGTCATTGCCAACTTTTTGGGAAAAGTTTAAAAATTCAGATGTCATTTGTGCACACATCGTATGCTGACCAAGGTCTGTTGTTGCTGTATGGCAAAAGCCATTTCTAAAATATCCGGTAATCGGATCAAAACAACAGCTTGCCAAGGGTTCGCCTAAAACATTTAAACGATTAATATTTGGGTCTGGATGAATCGACATAAGCGCTGAATCTTTATAAGGCTTTTCGCTATCATAACAAAACTTTGGCTCGACATAGCTTTTCTGCAAAAGAAGCTAACGTTTTTCTGCATAATCATTTAAAATCGTCGCGTTTTGATATCAATAAAAGAGAGTAATGCATGAACTTTCAGCGTATGACTGACCTAGATTTGGCGGGTAAACGTGTTCTGATCCGTGAAGATCTTAACGTACCAGTTAAAAATGGCGTGATTACAAGCGATGCACGTTTACGTGCGGCGTTGCCAACAATTAAAGCAGCTGTAGAAAAAGGTGCTGCTGTAATGGTGTATTCACACTTAGGTCGTCCTGTTGAAGGTGAGCCTAAAGCAGAACAGTCTCTAGCACCTGTAGCCGCTTATTTAACAGAAGCTTTGGGTCAAGATGTTCAACTGATCACTGATTATTTAGACGGTGTTGACGTTGCGCCAGGTCAAGTGGTTTTACTAGAAAACTGCCGTTTCAACGTGGGTGAAAAGAAAAACAATCCTGAATTATCAGCTAAATATGCAGCACTTTGTGATGTTTACGTTATGGATGCATTTGGTACGGCTCACCGTGCAGAAGCATCGACTGAAGGCGTAGCACGTTGTGCAAAAGTGGCTGCTGCGGGTCCTTTACTTGCTGCTGAGCTTGACGCGCTAGGTCGTGCACTTAAAACTCCTGCAAAACCAATGGTTGCGATTGTTGCTGGCTCAAAAGTTTCTACTAAATTAGATGTATTAACTTCACTATCTGACATCTGTGATCAATTGATCGTGGGTGGTGGTATCGCCAATACATTCTTAGCTGCTGCAGGCTTCAATGTTGGTAAATCACTTTGTGAAAATGACTTGATCGACACTGCAAAAGCCATTGCTGCAAAAGTATCTGTACCACTTCCAACAGATGTTGTTGTTGCTGATGCTGCTGAAATTGATTTTGCAGACTTCCTCGGTTCATTAGCTGCTGCTAAAGCTGTCGTGAAAAAAGTTGAAGATGTAACAGACAACGACATGATTTTGGATGTGGGCCCTGAAACTGCAAAAGCATTTGCTGAGATTTTGAAAACTTCAAAAACTATTCTATGGAATGGTCCAGTAGGTGTGTTTGAAGTTGATCAATTCGGCGAAGGCACTAAAGCATTGTCTTTAGCGATTGCTGAATCTGAAGGCTTCTCGATCGCGGGTGGTGGTGACACGCTTGCTGCAATTGATAAATATGAAGTTGCAGACAAAATTGGTTATATCTCGACTGGTGGTGGTGCCTTCCTTGAATTCGTCGAAGGTAAAACACTTCCTGCTGTAGCAGCGCTTATCGAACGTGCTTAATGAAGCATTATCAATAAGATAATACAGTATTAAAAAAGGTTGGCTTCGGTCAGCCTTTTTTTATGATCCATTCATTTTGCCGTCATCAAAGTGCAATATTTCTGCAATAAAATTCATCGCAACACCTAATTCGCAGTAGTAGGAAACAACGATGAACTTAAAACTTGCACTTGCTGTACTTTTAATCGCACCATTAACTTTGACAGCTTGTGCTAAAAAAGAGTCTGCACCAACGGAATCAGAAGCATCTGCTGTTGCCGTAGATAATGCTCAAACAACGCCAGAACAACAAAAAGCCATTGATGAACTTGATAAGCCAGTATTGGATGAAAAGAACCAAGATGTTCCTGCTGAAATTGCAAATGCACCTGCAGACGAAGCAACAGCTGACGCTGAAACAGCCGCTTCAGCAGCAGCAGCTCACTAAGATTGTTGTCTTTATTTAAAAAGTCCCTGCAAATGCAGGGATTTTTTTTTAAATAGTGTTATTTGTTGCTGAATTGAAATGATTGAGCATGTAGAATATGCGGCATTACCTGGGAGGATATTATGGCTCTTATTTCATTGCGCCAGCTCTTGGATCACGCCGGCGAACATGCTTACGGCGTACCAGCATTCAACGTAAACAACTTAGAACAAATGCGTGCAATTATGCTTGCAGCAGATGCAACAAATTCACCTGTAATTGTACAAGCATCTGCGGGTGCACGTAAGTATGCAGGCGCTCCGTTCTTGCGTCATTTGATTTTGGCAGCAATTGAAGAATGGCCACATATTCCTGTGGTTATGCACCAAGACCATGGTACTAGCCCTGATGTATGTCAACGTTCTATTCAACTCGGCTTCTCATCAGTGATGATGGATGGTTCTTTAGGTGAAGACGGTAAAACACCAACTTCATACGAATACAACGTAGACGTGACTCGTCGTACTGTTCAAATGGCACATGCGTGTGGCGTTTCAGTAGAAGGCGAAATCGGTTGTTTAGGTAGCCTTGAAACTGGTATGGCTGGTGAAGAAGATGGTGTAGGCGCTGAAGGCGTACTTGACCATTCTCAGCTTTTAACTTCAGTTGAAGAAGCGCGTTCATTTGTAGCTGATACCAATGTTGACGCACTTGCAATTGCAGTGGGTACTTCACACGGTGCGTACAAATTTACTCGCCCACCTACAGGTGACATCTTAGCGATTGACCGTATTAAAGAAATTCACGCTGCGTTACCAAATACGCATCTTGTAATGCACGGTTCAAGCTCTGTGCCACAAGAATGGTTAGCTGTAATTAATGAATTCGGTGGTAACATCGGCGAAACTTATGGTGTTCCAGTAGACCAACTTGTAGACGCAATCAAACACGGTGTTCGTAAAATTAACATCGATACTGACTTACGTCTTGCATCTACAGGTGCTATGCGCCGTATGATGGCTGAAAAACCAGCTGAATTTGACCCACGTAAATTCTTCTCTGCAACTGTTGATGCAATGAAACAAATTTGTATCGATCGTTATGAAGCATTTGGTACAGCGGGTAATGCTGACAAGATTCGTCCAATTTCTTTAGAGAAAATGGTGAGTCACTATAAATAATTTGTCTTGAGATAGATTATTTTTGAAGAAAAGCCCACAATTAAGTGGGCTTTTCTTTGATTTGAACTTAGAAAAATTGCTTTAAATACAACTCAAGAATAAGAGTGTGTCATGGAATTGATCTTTGCTGCCGCGATTTGCAGTGTTCTCGTTTCAGTAATTCTAAAACTATGTCGTGATCGGGGGTTTAACCCTGCACAAATGATCACATGGAATTATGCATCTGCGAGTATTTTATGTTTTCTATGGTTTAAGCCGGATCTAGCTCATATTTCGATTAATAAAACGCCGTGGGTTTTAATTGCGGCTTTGGGTGTATTACTGCCGACGATTTTTTATTGCTTAGCACGCTCACTGCAAACAGCGGGTATTTTAAAAACCGAATTGGCTCAGCGCTTATCTGTTGTGCTTTCTCTTAGCGCAGCCTATTTTATTTTCAGTGAATATTTTAATGCCATTAAGCTCATTGGTATCGCACTTGGTGTACTTGCGGTATTGCTGATTTTATTTTCACAGCGCAAGGGAAGCATTGATGGAAAGCAGGGTATTTTATTTTTATTGAGCGTTTGGGCAGGCTATGCACTGATTGATGTGCTATTAAAATTTGCTTCAGGTTTGGGCATGCAGTTTGCGGTGACTTTAAATTTGGTGTTTATTTGTGCATTTTTACTTTCGAGTATTTATAACATCGTACAGCACGGCAGTTTGGGGCAGACCAAAAATATCCTCGCTGGATTGGGCTTAGGTCTCTTGAACTTTGCCAATATCGCACTGTATGTGAAAGCCCACATGTTGCTTAAAGACACACCTGCAATCGTGTTTGCTGGAATGAATATTTTGGTCGTGGTTTTAGGTGTGGTTGCGGGCCTCATCATCTTTAAAGAAAAATTGAGAGTCGCAACCGTATTTGGTTTGATTGCAGGGATCATGAGTGTGGTTTGCTTAGCATATGCCATGTCTGTCTAAGATAATTTTTAGCAAAAACGATCGGGTGTTGTAGTAAATCATCCCATTCAGCCACGCCCATGAGCAGTCCTTGATCTCGACAGGTTGGACACTCAGGGCAGTGATGATCAGTATATTGATAAGTATGCAGATACATTTGATGGCAATGACCGCATTCAAACTTCATCGGCATTTGTAGTAAATATGACATGTCCCACCTCTGCTTGATTTGTTGTTCTGATTCAAATTATTCAGCAAAGTTCAGACCAATTTATAAATATTATATTTTCACATTGTTGCTAAATATGTCGTTATTAAAAAAGCCCTCGATTTGAGGGCTTTTAGTTTTAGATGCTTAGTTAACGTGTGAGTTGTTGAAAACGTTGTAAGGTGTTTTCAAAATAACATTTACCCACTGCAACGGGGTGTTTTAGGAAATCTTGAGTTTCAATGGTGCCTTGTAACTGACCCGGTTGTTTACAGTTTGGGCAGTTTGGATAGCTATGGAGCATATCGCCCGCATATTTTTGTAAATAAACCGTATTGCACGCTTCGCAATGAAATTTCATAGGTAATTTTATAGCTGTAGGCATAGGGAGAGACCTGAGTATATTTTGAGCAGAATATACTCGATAATTGTTTAAATAATAAGTCCCGAAATGACAAAAAAGAGGCAAAATTGCCCCTTTCGTCGGTTTTATGGAAAGCTTAGAGGTGTGTAAAAATTTCTTCAGCATTCAGACGTGATTTAGGTAATTTCGCATTGAAATCATTTTCGCTACGATAGCCTAAAGTCATCAGTACAGAAGGAATCAAGTTTTGTTCAACTAAGCCCAATTCTTCAGTGATGATCGCTTCGTCAAATCCACCAATCGGTGTTGCATCCACACCTTCAATGCCTGCTGCCAAAAGCATTTGACCTAAAGCAATAAATGTTTGGTTTTCAGCCCAACGTTGAATATCACCTTTTTCATTACGATAATAATCGACATAACCTGTACGGCTGTCTTTTTGACCTTGTTTTGCTTTGTCATCTTTAAAGCGACCACTACGATCATCCTGATTTAAAAGATTATCTAAATGCTCTGCAGTGATGTCTGCTTTAGTACAGAATAAAATCGTATGTGATGAATCTAAAACTTTTGGGGCATTGTAGGCATATTTTCCTACTAAGGCTTTGGCAATGCGTTGTTTGGCTGCATCATGATCTGCAATAAAAAAATGCCAAGGCTGAATATTGATGGAAGATGGTGTTAAACGGAGTATTTGTAATAAACGCTCAAATTGTTCCTGTGGAATTTTTTTAGCAGGATTATATGCTTTCGTGGTATAGCGTTGTTTTGATACGTTTAACAGATCCATCGAATATCTCCAGATATAGTTTGCTGTAGTTTAGCGGATAAATGGACAAATGGTCTAAGGAGAAAATTTTCCAAGGATAGATCTTAGTCGTATATGCTGGACTCAATGGCTAAAAATTAACAGATTTAAGCTGTATGAAGTGCGAATTAGAGTTATATAAAATCATAAGATAGATAAATGCTATTGGTAGTTTTTGCCAAAAGGCGTTTAATCAATTGTAGTTAATCATAGTTTAAGCATGAGACAGCAGCGATGGATTACACCAATCATTTCAAGAAAAAATTAAAAACCGAACAGCAGATTGGTTTGTGGGTCGGTTTAGCCGATGCTTATGGTACTGAAATAGCTGCAAATGCAGGTTATGACTGGTTGCTCATTGATGGTGAGCATGCGCCAAGTGACTTGCGGACGACATTGTCGCAACTGCAAAGTATTGCAGCATATCCTTCGCAGGCTGTGGTTCGACCTCCAATTGGTAGTGTGCAACTGATTAAACAATTGTTGGATATCGGTGCGCAAACCTTGCTCATCCCTATGGTCGAAACTGTTGAACAAGCTCAACTTATGGTTAAGGCAGTACGTTATCCACCCGAGGGTATTAGAGGCGTTGGTGCAGCATTAGCACGTGCAACACGTTGGAACAGTATTGCTGACTATTATGCAAATGCACATGAAAATATCTGTTTACTGATTCAGATTGAGTCGGTTGAAGGGATTAAAAACTTAGATGAAATATTGAAAATTGATGGCATCGATGGGGTGTTTATTGGTGCAGTAGATTTGTCGGCGACGATGGGTTATCAAGGGAATCCGAATCATCCTGAAGTACAAAAAACCGTGATTGATGCGATTCAGCGCATACGTAAGGCGGGTAAAGCTGCAGGTATTTTGTCGACACAACATGATGTGACTCAGAAATATATCGAGTTAGGCACAGAATTTGTTGCCGTGGGTGTCGATACCAGTGTGCTCATGAATTCGTTACGTGAACTTTTATCGAAATACAAAAATGATACCCCAGTTACGAAAACAGAAGGTGGTTACTAAGCGATACAGCCTTCGTTATATTATTCACTGTATGGATAATTAATTTACTCGATGGTTAAAATTTGAATTCAATAATTTTAGCAAAAGTAGTGGCTTAGAGTATATGTAAACTCTACTTTTGCTAATCAAAGCGCAATATTGTATACTTCTGCTTAACTCGAAGCGGGTAATGTTCCTGCTTATCTTTTTTATTTAGCTGATTGTGATTTATCTGTATTCAAGCTTCTGACTTGAATCTTATCTTTGTAACTACAGAATTATTATTCCAAACCCGATTGATTAATCTCTTTGTTCTGTCACAAAAAGCTCACATGTTGAGTAAATCTTTTGAATATTTTAAATACTTGGCAAACTGCCAAAGCTGTAAATGGCGATGAAATTAATGTGAAATTGGTGCCTTTGAAACGTCAACAAAATACCAATGCTGGTTTAATTTGGGTTGATGTTGGGCAAATGATTGAATTAGAAACAGGCGAGACATTTAACCTGAATCTAGATGGTAAAAGCTTCTATACTGGCCCAAACCAGCTATATCGCTTAGCCTGAAAGCAAAAAACAGCAGATCATCTGCTGTTTTTTTTTCCTAAAAAAAAGCGGCTTAAGCCATTTCAAGGTGTTGATGCTTGTTCGCAACTTGAGCTTGGTTTTTATATCGGTATTGCGCCGCACGGTGGTTGTCGGGCAATTTCGCGCCTTGGCCGAAGAGTTTTTCACGCAAGGTTCCGTCAGCATATTCTGTTTGATATACACCACGATGTTGTAATTCTGGTACCACGTATTCCACAATATCTTCAAAACTCTTATGCGCCAATATGTAGGCTAAGTTAAAGCCATCGATACCTGTGTACTCAATCCACTCTTGTAAGCGGTCTGCCACGGTGATTGGTGAGCCAACAATGACTGGGCCGTTACCGCCGACACTGGTCCATTTTGCAATTTCCTCAATCGTCCAAATTTTATTAGGATCTGCCTCTACATAAGATTGCAGCATGGATTGAATGGCATCGGTTTGAATGTATTCAACTTGATCTGTTGGTTTAAACTGCGAAAAGTCGACACCTGACCAGCCAGAAGCCAGGGTCAAGCCGCCGTCATAGCTGCCATATTGCTGATATTCACAGAATTTTGCTTGGGCTTTTTCATCGGTCTCATCAACCACTATGGCCAGCATGGTATAGATCAGAACAGAATTCGGATCTTTGCCTTCTTTCACTAAATTATAACGAATACCATCTGCCAGTTTTTTTACAGCAATTTGAGTTGGTGCAGAGATGAAAACACATTCCGCATTTTGACTAGCAAACTGTTGTCCGCGTGCTGAAGCGCCAGCTTGATATAAAACCGGTGTACGCTGGGGTGAAGGTTCGCAAATATGAATGCCAGGAACTGTAAAGTATTTTCCTTCATGTTGAATTGGATGCACTTTACGGTGATCGGCAAAAATCCCTTTTTGCTTATCGCGTAGCACAGCATCATCTTCCCAAGAACCTTCCCAGAGTTTATAGAGGACCTCTAAATATTCATCTGCAATGTCATAGCGGTTATCATGGCTGACTTGGGTTTTCAGACCTAGATTTTTAGAGCCACTTTCTAGATAAGAAGTCACAATGTTCCAACCTGCACGGCCTTTCGTCAGGTGATCTAAAGTGCTCATACGTCGTGCAAAAGGATAGGGATGTTCAAATGAAATCGAAGTCGTGACACCAAAGCCTAAGTGCTTGGTGACAGCTGCCATTGCTGGAACAATTTGCAAAGGATCATTCACTGGCACTTGCACTGCGCCAGTCAGCGCATGTTCAGCAGAACCATGATAGACATCATAGATACCCAAAACATCTGCTATAAAGACACCATCAAATTTTCCGCGTTCTAAAATTTTAGCTAAGTCGGTCCAATATTCTAGGTCTTTGTATTCTGTAGAACGGTCTAATGGATGACGCCATAGACCGGGTGACTGATGTGCAATACAGTTCATTTCAAAGGCATTGAAGCGAATATTTTTAGACATGATTTTTTACTGGGTTATTTAATCTCTTGCATAAGAGGGTATATAAAAATACAGCTGCATTTATTAACAAAAAGTCAAAAACAAATCTGAATAAATGCTAATCATAATTTTTGAATACTTCATATATTCATATGGATAAGCAGATATTTTTTTTTGTTTGGTACGGCTTATAAAGATTTTGTTTGACAATTAAAAATGTAAATTCCATGTCATGAAAACTGATTTGTTTTGATGATAATTCTATAAATAATCAAAATAAAAAGTGCTAGCTTATTTGAATAATATCTAAACTGAGCATTTTAAGAATGACTTCAAAAATTGAAATTAAACTAAAAGAGGCGCAAAACATTCCGCGCGATTTCTATCAATCTAACGGTTTAGCGCATATTATTCGATCTGATCAAGAAGCTATCGAGGTTGCTGAACAATTAGCAGTGGAATTTACAAAAGAATCAGCTAAACGCGATCATGAACGCCGCTTACCTTTGCAGGAAGTACAGCAATATTCAGCATCAGGTTTGTGGGGCATTACTGTACCGCGTCAATTTGGTGGTGCAGGAGTGAGTTATAAAACCCTTGCAGAAGTGGTCAAAATTATTTCTAGTGCAGACTCATCCCTAGGACAAATTGCCCAAAACCATTGGGCCTTTGTCGAGCATATTCGTTTGGATGCAAATCCATCACAGCAAGAGTTTTTCTTTGATCAAGTCTTACAAGGTAAACGCTTTGGCAATGCATTTTCAGAAAAAGGTTCCAAAACAGTTGCAGATTTAACAACAGCCATTGAGTTTAAAGATGATCATGCGCTCATTAATGGTCAAAAATTCTTTGCAACAGGCGCTTTGCTTGCACATTGGATACCTGTGGTTGCTGTGAATGATGGAAAGCCTTATGCAGCCTTAGTACGCCAGCATACGCCGGGTTTAACCATTATTAACGACTGGAGTGGTTTTGGACAAAGAACGACAGTCAGCGGTTCTGTACTGTTGGACAATGTCAAAGTGGATTTAAATCACATTGTACCCATTCATCAAGCTTTTGAACGTCCAACGGCTGCGGGCGCTATTTCTCAATTCATTCAATCTGCTGTCGATGCTGGTATTGCGCGCGGTGCGATTAATGAAACGATTCAATATATACGCCAGCATGCACGTCCTTGGATTGATTCAGGCTTAGAAAAGGCGGTGCAAGATCCGTATACGATTGCCAACATCGGCGAGTTGAAAATTAAACTCCGAGCTGCAGAGGCAGTGTTGGCTTTGGCGGGTGAAGCGATAGACCGAGCCGTAGAGAACCCAACAGAAGAAACGGTGTCAGAGGCAACACTACTGACAGCAGAATCTAAGGTCCTGACGACTGAAATTGCGTTACTTGCGGCGAATAAACTATTTGAACTCTCAGGCACACGATCAACATTGTCTGAGCTGAATTTAGACCGTCATTGGCGTAATGCGCGCACACATACTTTGCACGATCCCGTACGTTGGAAGCTGAATATTGTAGGCAACTACTATTTAAATGATGTACCACCGCCGCGCCATGCTTGGAGTTAAGAGGAGAAGATTATGACGATTCAAAATAATAAACAGCCCTTATCTTTAGGTGCTGACTATGATCAAGTGGCCGCTAAGTTCCGTCCGATTTTTCAGAGAATTGCAGAAGGCGCTTTGGCGCGGGAACAAAATAGGAAACTGCCGTATGATGCAATTTCATGGTTAAAACAAGCTGGATTTGGTGCGGTCCGTGTACCCGTGGCTTTTGGCGGTGAAGGGGTTTCACAAAAACAGTTGTTTCAGCTGTTAATTGAATTGGCTAAGGCCGATTCTAATGTTGTACAGGCATTAAGAGGTCATTTTGCTTTTGTAGAAGACCGTTTAAATGCGCAAAAAACACAAGATCAAACAGTTTGGTTTAAACGCTTTCTGCAAGGCGATTTGGTCGGTAATGCTTGGACAGAAATCGGAAAAGTTGAAATTGGAGATGTTGTTACCCGAGTTACTGAAAATGTGCAAGGTCAGCTAAGGGTCAATGGTCAAAAATACTATTCTACCGGAACAATCTTTGCAGATTGGATCGATCTATTCGCTTTAGATGAAACAACGAATCAACATGTTATAGCCGCAGTTTCAACACATGACGATGGCATACAAGTATACGATGACTGGGATGGCTTTGGCCAAAAAACCACAGGCAGCGGCACACTGAATATTCAAGATGTTAGTATTGATCGTGATCATATTTTGCCATTCGATCAGCGCTTTAAATATCAAACGGCGTTCTATCAGGTCGTGCATTTGGCAACGCTGGCAGGTATAGCACAAAATGCTGTGGACGTTTTCAGTAATGAAGTCCGTGAACGCACACGTATTTACAGCCATGGTAATGCTGATTTAGTTCGAGATGATGCACAAATTTTACAAGTGATTGGTAAGGCGTCGGCACAGTCTTATGCAGCTGAAGCAATTACACTTCGTGCAGCAGAAGCTTTGGATGTCGCATATTTAAGTCATTTTCAGTCTGATACCCAGTTGGATCAGCAGGCGAATGACCGTGCGGAGCTTGAATCCTCTAAAGGGCAAGTGGTCATATCAGAGTTGGTACTAAATTTGAGTAGTGAATTGTTTAATGCCTTGGGCGCTTCAGCAAGCTCGACAACTAAACAGTTAGACCGCTTTTGGCGTAATGCTCGTGTAGTGTCATCGCATAATCCACTTATTTATAAACAGAAAGTCATTGGTGATTGGGAGATTAATCAAACGCCGCTACCATATGTATGGCAAATTGGTAATAGTCCAGGAGTTAAGCAACCTGTCATTGCTGCTTAATTAATATCTGAAGATGTTCACTGTGGATGAAAGTAGTCCATAGTGAATTCCTTGTGAAATTATTTTTAAGTTTAAACTTTGTTTTTTTAAGATTTTAAATGACGTTAATCTGCTATATGTAGGATGCAGTTCAATTGATAATCTGTTGAGATAGTCTGGTAAAAGGCTATGTCTTGATATCTGGATGTATTGTTTTAACCAAATATGACGGCAGGTTTAACTAAAGCCTAAGGGTTAGTAAGACCATTTTTTTAATTTTAAATCACTCACAGATGGGTTTTCACCAACCTCTAATATTTGAGCTTGTTCTGCGCGCCAGTCCCCTAAAACGATACGTAGTTTGCCATGCACATCATGTATTTGGGGCCGGTGGGTATGTCCATGAATTAGTAGATCGGCATGCTCTAAAGCTTTTTCTACAGCTTCGGCATTTACATCCATGATTTCATAAGATTTAACTTGCTTGGTTTCTGTACTTTTTTTGCGGAAGCCATTGGCGATTTTTTGTCGAATGCTAAGCGGTAAGCTTTTTAAGAAACCTAAAAGCAAAGGATTACGAATCACTTTACGAAACTTTTGGTAAGACACATCATCGGTGCAAAGTAAATCCCCATGTTCGAGGCGAATTTTATAGTTGCCAATGTGGAGATAATCCACGTCTTGTAATAATTGACCGTGAAATTTATCTAAAAACTTTTGACCCAATGCAAAGTCACGATTACCCACTTGGAAATAAATTTGATTTCCCAACGCAGTAAAATCTTTAAGCGCTGCAATGATTTCGTCTAACCATGGGGCAGTAAAGTCATCACCAATCCAAGCATTAAACCAATCACCTAAAATATACAGCTGGGTATTTTGAGTTTTGTATTGTTCTAACAAAGCTAAAAACCCCCGAACGAGTCGAGGGTGTTCAGGTGACAAATGTAAATCAGCGATAAACAGATAGGTCACGAATCTTTTCCTTATTCTAAAAATCCCTCCCAGCCTCCCTTTGGAAAAGGGAGGAGTTCCGACATTTATTTCATATTGAAACTCCCTCCTTTATTAAAGGAGGGTTGGGGGAGGATTTAAAAATTACTCAGAAATGATTTTAGCTGATTCAATTACAACGTTCTCTAGAGGAACGTCTGCGTGGTAGCCACGGTTACCAGTGCGAACGCTTTTGATTGCGTCAACAACGTCAAGACCTTCAACTACTTTACCAAATACTGCATAGCCCCAACCTTGCGCTGTTTTACCAGTGTGGTTAAGGAAGGAGTTGTTTTTCACGTTAATGAAGAATTGAGCTGAAGCAGAGTGAGGTGCTTGAGTACGTGCCATAGCGATCGTACCAACATCATTGCTTAAACCGTTGTCAGCTTCGTTTTCAATAGAATCACGAGTTGTTTTTTCTTTGAAGTTTTCATCCATGCCGCCGCCTTGGATCATGAAACCATCAATAACACGGTGGAAAATCACGCCGTCATAGAAACCATCGCGAACATACTGTAAGAAGTTTTCAGCAGTTTTAGGTGCTTTTTCAGTGTTAAGCTCAAGAACAATACGACCTTTATTGGTGTTTAATTCGACTTGAGGAAAACTCATTGTGTAATCTCCTGTACATGGACATGAAAGCCATGGGTTTTTTGGTTGTGAGAAGCATAAGCAAACTGTAAACTACAAGGCAAGTAAAAACGTTACTTTCTTTGTTAAAAATAAAGAAAAGCGTTTTAATTATCCTAATTTTATCTTTATAGAAGTGATTTTATTACCATGAAGCCAAACGATGTTGTTTCATCCCTGCCTAACAATCCGACAACCAAGAACAATGCCCCTGTCGAAGCTGCGCAGCAGGAACAACAGCCAGGCTTAGATTTTGTACGTCAAGTCATTACAGATGATTTATCTGCAGGTCGTACCGAACAAGTTGTAACACGTTTTCCACCAGAGCCAAATGGCTACCTACATATTGGTCATGTAAAAGCTATTTGCCTAAACTTTGGTATTGCTCAAGAATTCGCAGGTCTATGTAACCTCCGTTTTGACGATACAAACCCGGATGCCGAAGAGCAAGAGTATGTAGACGGTATTGCCAATGACGTGAAATGGCTAGGTTTTGAGTGGAATGGCGAGCCACGTTATGCATCGAGCTATTTTGATCAGCTTTACGCTTGGGCAGTTCAATTGATTGAACAAGGTGATGCTTATGTGGATTTGCAAACCCCTGAAGAAATCAAACTGAACCGTGGTAATTTTGTTGAGCCGGGTAAAAACTCGCCGCAACGTGATGCTAGCGTAGAAGAAAACTTAGCGCGTTTTGAACAAATGCGTAATGGTGAGTTGGGAGAAGGTCAGGCAGTACTACGTGCCAAAATTGACATGACTTCACCTAACATTCATATGCGTGATCCTATTTTGTATCGTATTTTGCATTCTGAACATCACCAAACTGGTGATAAATGGAAAATGTACCCAATGTACGATTATGCGCATCCATTATCAGATGCCATTGAAGGGGTTACGCATTCACTGTGTACACTAGAATTTGTTGATCACCGTCCATTCTATGACTGGGTTGTCGAGAAAGTTAAATCACCATCTGTACCACATCAGTATGAATCAAGCCGCCTAAATGTAGATTACACCATTACCTCTAAACGTAAATTACGTAAATTGGTTGAAGGTGGTTTTGTGAATGGTTGGGATGACCCACGTATGCCGACCGTTGTGGGTATGCGCCGTCGTGGTTTTACACCTGAAGGTCTGCGTGACTTCTGTAAACGTGTTGGCGTAACGAAAGTCGATGGTAGTATTGTTGATGTTGCAATGCTCGAATATTGCATCCGTCAGTCTTTAGAAAATACTGCTTCGCGTGGTATGGCAGTGTTGAATCCACTCAAAGTGACTTTAACTAACTTGCCTGAAGCAATGGATTTGGTTCATGCACGTCATCCAAATGTAGACATGGGTGACCGTATCATTCCGTTGACTCAAGACATTTACATTGATCGTAAAGACTTTGAAGAAGTTGCGCCTAAAGGCTTTAAACGTCTGATTCCGGGCGGTGAAGTGCGTTTACGTCATGCGTATGTCATTAAGTGTGATGAAGTGGTTAAAGACGAGAACGGTGAAGTGGTTGAATTGAAATGTTCAATCGACCCTGAAACTTTAGGTAAAAACCCTGAAGGCCGTAAAGTGAAAGGTGTTGTACATTGGGTTTCTGCAAGCAAGGGTATTGCTGCGGAAGTTCGTATCTACGACCGTTTATTCACTGAATCAGACCCTGAAGTGGGTGATGACTTCCTTGCAAACTTAAATCCAGAATCACTTAAAGTGGTTCAAGCGGTCATTGAGCCTGCATTGGCAGAAGCAAAACCTGAAGATCGTTTCCAATTTGAACGTGAAGGTTACTTTGTTGCAGATCAGTTTGATCATACAGCTGAAAAACCAGTGTTTAACCGCATCTTAGATTTGAAAGACAGTTTTAAACCGGGTAAATAAAATCTTAGTTTTTAAAGGGATTCATCTTTGAATCCCCAATAGGTTAAGATCAAGTAGGTTAAGATTAAGCTCAACTTCGGTTGGGCTTTTTTCATGCTTGAGATGGTTCATTAAGGCAGTACAGAGGGGAAATAAGTGATCATTCGAAATAAAAATAATAGCTTTAAACTTTTATTTGCATGGCATGGCACGATACTCCCAAAAGTCATGCCTGCGTTGGCTGTCGTCGTGAGTTTGTCTGCGATTTTGGTGTATCTAAGCGCTGCACACTACCTGAATACGCCTGAAGTTCCAGCCATCGGATTTACCATCTTTGGGGTGATTCTGTCGATTTTTTTGAGCTTTCGAAATACTGCCTGTTATGACCGTTGGTGGGAAGGGCGCAAGCTTTGGGGCTCATTGATTGCCAATACACGCCACATGATTCGTGATAGCCATGTCCTTGAAGATGAGCAAAGAACCGTGTTGATGTACCGCATCATGCTGTTTTGCAATTTGTTACGTGATCGCTTACGCCATGAATCACAAGATATTGCACATTTTAAAGACGGCGTAGCTTTGACGGATCAGCAATGGCAGCAATGCCGAGACAATATCAATGCACCACAGTATTTACTTGAAATTATTCAAAAAGATTTAGTCAAAACCTATAAACAAGGTCAGATTACAGACATTATTTACAGCACGCTTACACGTCATACTGTAGCGATGGGTGATATCCATGCAGGCTGTGACCGTATCATGACCACGCCATTACCATTTTCCTATTCGGTGCTTTTACATCGCGCAGTGTATTCATTTTGTCTGATTTTGCCATTTAGCCTAGAGGCCAGTTTAGGGATATGGACACCTGTCATTGTGGCTTTGATTGCATATTTATTTTTAGGTTTGGATGCGTTAAGTGCAGAACTGGAAGAGCCTTTTGGCTTGCAGGAAAATGATTTACCGCTGGACTCGATTGTACGAAACATCGAGCGTGAAATGTATAGCAGCTTAGAGGTTGAACTTCCGCCGCTGATTAAGACATTTAACAGTAACTTAAGATAAGTTCTTGGCCTAATTTTTAGATAAATTGGGCGATACGTACCAAGCATACTGATGCTGAAAAATAATCGTCCAAGTGTCGCATAAAAGCCTGTACTTTAGGCGGAACAAAATGTCGATGCGGAATTACCACATAGATTGCAGTACTTTGAACAGGGATCTTGGGTAGAACTTGGATGAGCTGGCCAGATTGTAAATCTTCCTCTGTTGGATAACCTTGCGGCGAAAGATTGGTCGTTAAGCGTAGAGCAGTTAGCCCGATTAGACGCAGTCAGTGCAGTGTATCCACCTTATCCATACTATCCCTATTGGAATGGGCAATTTACAGAGAAGAATCCCACGCTAGTGACATCAGCATTTATTACAGAACATACAGCATAATAGGGCAATAACAATTCAGTGGTAGGCAATAATCAGTTCTCTGTGCTATCACTGAATAAAATTAAAATACTGTAGGAATGCTGATGAGTGTCGTGATTGAAACCCAGATGTTAATTCGTAAGTCCATCAATATCGTATTTAATGCTTTTGTTGATCCTTTAATAACACAGCATTTTTGGTTTAGTGCATCGAGTGGCTATCTAGAAGAAGGTAAAACCGTGCAATGGACTTGGCAGAAATATAATGCAGTCGCCGATGTAGACGTGCTGAGTATTAAGGAAAACAAATTAATTCAAATACAGTGGGGAGAACCAAAAACTCAAGTCGATTTTATTTTTGAGCAGATTAGCCCGATGGAAACCTACGTTCGTATCAAAAATTCAAAGATTCCTCTGCAAGGTCAGGCATTAATTGATTTTATTATCGATAGTACAGGTGGTTTTACAACGGTTTTGGATGCAGCCAAAATTTATTTAGAACATGGCCTGCAAAGCAATTTGGTTGAAGATAAATTTCCACCTTTTAGCAATGCGAACTTTTAGCAATGTGAAGAGTGACCAAAATTAAGCATGACATCTGATACGCCGTAAGGAAAAGCTTGTGTATTAGCGCAGTATTTCTAAGCAATGTGCTGATGTATTGAAATTTGATAAAGCCACGGTTCAATGCTGCTGCAGTGAATTAACGATTTTTATGTTCTTCACGCTTTAAATAGGTATAAACCGGCATCTGCATTTTGGCTTTTTCGCGCAGTTTCTTTTTGATATAGAACACCAGTGCAAAGCAAGTAGTGGTCACGGTCAGCATCATACTGCTCATAAAACTCATCAGAGAACTGACATAGCCAATCGTGGTGAGTCGGTTCATCATACGGAACACTTGAGGACTACTTTCAACGCCGGTAATAGCCCATGTGCATAAGTGTTCACAGTTATTAATAATCAGATGATAGTTGTTTTCATGCATGCGAGAGCGCATACGACGCACCACTTTACGACCTTTAAATTTTGGATTGCTATATGACTGAACGATAATTTTTTTGCCGTGGCTGAATTTTTCGATCGAAGTCATTTCAATTGGATGTTTTTTGAAAAGGTGTGCAAAACCAGAGTAGTGAATGACTCTACCGCGGCCGGCATATATGCCATGATGGCTATAACCGAAGTGTTTAACAATAAGATGTGTTCCAAGAGGAAAACCATCTTTCTGCACGTGCATGAATTTACCAGTCCTACTTTAAATCCGAATTATTTTTAAAGATTAGTCTACTTTTAATCTGTGAATTAATCGACTATTTTAGCGATGATTTAGCTAAAATTTGTTCGATTTTTAACGCACGCTATGGATAGGGTCATGCTTGGTGTTCAATCAACCTCAATGTTTAAAAAAATGCGCTTTATGATGCTGCTCGGTCTGATTTTCTCACCGACTATTTCCTATGCCAATATTCAAGCGAAACGTGTCAGTCAGCCCATTGCCGTGGATGTGGTTGAAATTTCGGATCTGAGTCAACTGAAGCTCTATTTATATAATGCAGAGCAGCAGCCATATCGAGACTTACAGCGTTTAAAGCAGGCATTAGCGCGTAAATGTAATACGATGAACTTCGCAATGAATGCAGGGATGTATCATGCAGATTTAGCGCCTGTTGGTCTTTACGTTGAAAATGGGCTGCAGAAAAAAGCCTTGAATCGTGCAACACGAGGCTTTGGCAATTTCTTAATTCAGCCGAATGGTGTTCTAGCATGGAATGGCAAGCAAGCGGTGATATCAACCACACAAAAATATGCTTCCACAGATTTTAAGGCACGTTATGCAACGCAGTCAGGTCCAATGCTGGTGGTAGATGGAAAAATCAATCCAAACTTTATCCCACAGTCAGATTCATTGAAAATCCGCAATGGTGTGGGGATCAAAAACGGCAAGTTGTATTTTGTGATCAGTCGTGAAGGCGTGTCGTTTTATGCATTTGCACAATATTTTAAGCAGCAATTATCGATTAACAATGCCTTGTATTTAGATGGATCTGTGTCTAGTGCAGATATCCAAGCGTTGAATAGACATGATTCGAGTTTAAAACCTTTAGGGCCAATTGTAGCGTATACAACAGGATCTCAATGCAAACAATAAAAGCCCGAATAATCGGGCTTCATCTGTACAGTGTTTAGATTGATAGAAACAACTGTTTATTTGCCGACTAAACCTAAAAAGGTACTTTGGGTTTGGCACATTTGAATGGCTTGTTCTTTAGATTGTTTTTTAATACTTTCTTCAAACTGTTTTTTCTGTTCTTTGATTTGTTCTTCGTTTAAGCCCATTTGTTTCGACAAGGCTTCGAGTTTGTCCCAAGATTCTTCGCATTCTTTGGGGATTTGGCTACAAGCACTTAGACTAAGTATGCAGCAGGCAATAAGGCAACTTGTTAATTTATTCATGTTCATTCCTTTAATTTTTATATCAATGCTGTTTAGAGGTCATCTGCCTCTTATTTGATGCAATATTGGGTTTTATTGTCGTGTGTTTAAAATTAGATATTGCTGATTTGCCATGGAACATAGCATAAAAGTTGTAAATAGCGATGTGGCCGACTCACAAAACCTAATCTGTAAATAAGTGGCATCCTTTTGATTAGACTAAGAATGAAAAAGGCACACTGTAAAACAGAATGCCTTGTTTGAACATTGAATGTTCAGACTCTACTGTAGAGGTAGATGCTGGATTTCATTTAATTCCTTACGGCTATAACCGCGCGAAGCGAGTACTTTTTTAATACCGAGGATAACATCTTCATCCGTTGCCTTTGTAAGAGCAGCAATAAGCTGTTCATTGGTTTTACAAGAGCAATCATTTTCAACACAGGCAATTTGATTCTTATGCCCGTTTTGCTGTTCATTAGCGAACAACTTATGCCAAAAACTCATAGAGCCTTCATTTGCGACCTAACATAGGACGAAATATAACCAATCCAATAAATAAAGCAAGACTACTAAAGTGATATTTTAGCCACTTGAATCATCATTTTTTCGATTGGACTTTTAGAATCTTTGCTTAATTGATATAGAAAGGTATCCATTACACCGCATGTGGCGAGAATATAAAGCTTTTTTAGTATATAAAAAAGGAGCTTTTAGAAAGCTCCTTTTATGACAACAACATGACTTGAAATAATTTGTTTAAATCTTCTCAAGAAACACGCCAGACTCTACATGGTGTGTATAAGGGAACTGATCAAACAAGGCAAATTTGCTGATTTTATGCGTTTGTGAAAGCAGTTTGAGATTGTCATGCAAAGTATCTGGGTTGCAAGAAATATAGATAATACGTTCAAAACGTTGTAACAGTTTTAGTGTTTCATCATCGATACCTGCACGCGGTGGATCGACAAATACCGTATCGAAATTATAGCTTGAAATTTCAATTTCAGCTTCCTCAAGGCGGCGGAATGTACGTTCAGCATTGTAGGCTTGCGTGAACTCTTCAGCAGATAGACGAGCCACTTGGATATTATCAATGCCATTTTGCTCAATATTCCACTGTGCAGCATAGACTGAAGACTTGGCTAATTCAGTTGCCAAAACGCGATTAAAGCGTGTTGAAAGAGGCAGCGTGAAATTACCATTACCACAGTAAAGCTCAAGTAAGTCTTGGTCTGAGTGATCGGCAGCCTGACACGCCCATTCCAGCATTTTTTGACACACGCCAGCATTGGGCTGAGTGAAACTACTTTCAATTTGTTTGTACTGATATTTACGGTCAAACACTTGGAGTTCTTCAACCACATAGTCATCAGTTAAAATCACGCGCTGACCACGGCTACGACCATAAATCTTGATATTGAGTTTTTCAGATAGGGCTTTGGCAGCAACTTCCCATTCAGCATTGAGTGGGCAACGGTAAACCAATGAAACCAGCATTTCACCTTTCAGCGTTGCTAAGAAATGAACCTCAAATAAACGGCTAGATAAGATCTCTTGCGCCTTGAGTTCATTTAATAATACGGGCATTAAATCATTAATGCTTTTATCTGCAATCGGGAAATCTTTAATTTCGACAACTTGTTTTTCATTGTCTGCATTGCGTTCAAACATTGCATAGAACATATCATTTTCAGTATGCCAAATTCGGAATTCCGCTCGCATACGAAAGTTTTGTTCAGCAGAAGGAAAAACTTCTAAAGAGGGAGGGTTGTATTCTGAAAATTGAGCCGTAATGCGGGCAACTTTGGCATCAAGTTGTTGCTGATAAGTTGAAGTCATATGCAGTAAAAAATCGCAAACATATTAAAAAAAGTCATGTTAGCAAAATTCACCTTATAAGACTAAATTAATTCCACTTTTGGCTGTATTTATCTGTCGAGAGGATGAGTCTGAATGCGCTAAACAGAATATTTATCTAGGGGTAGTTAAAAAAACGCTCAATCTTTATGGAACATTCATAAAGATTGAGCTAAGTGAGGAACTGATTAGTTGGTGTTCAATTCAGTGTTTAATTCATCGTCATTAAGCTGGCATTACCACCGGCTGCCGCAGTATTGACACTGATTGCACGCTCAATCACGAAACGTTCTACAGGGATGTCATATTGGCCTGAAGCTAAATGCGTAATGCCAATAATTGCACCTTCACGAGACGCGATGACTTGTTGAATTTTTAATAACTCAGCTTTTTCACCATGATGTAAAACCGCATCAAAATTGCCATGATAAATATCAGTGATCACTTTAAATTGGTCTACGAGGACTTTTGGCATGCTATTTAAGTGTTTCAACACAAAAGCATTGTCTGCAAGTACAACAGGCTGACTACCCACCGATAAAATCGCAGCAATTTGATGCAGTTGATCTGCATCATTATTAGCCAATGAAAGCACACCCTTGCGTGCCAAAATGGCATATTGGTTGTTTTCACCAGTTGGGCCTTGTAGCTCAAAACTTTGTCCAGCGGCTATGGTCTGCGGTGCTTGAATCGCAATGCCTGAAAAATGCTGCTTCGCCCAAGTGTTAAAAGCCTCATATGCAGGGAAGTGTGCAGCTTGCGTTTCTGCCTGAGCTGCATACGGTGAAGCTAATTTTTTCTCAGAAACTTGATGCATTAAACGGTAAAGATATAAAGGACCGCCAGCTTTTGGACCAGTACCTGATAAGCCTTCGCCGCCAAAAGGTTGTACACCGACCACTGCACCTACAATATTACGGTTAATGTACAAGTTGCCGACTTCTGCATGACCGATGACTTTTTGAATCGTGTCATCAATACGTGTATGCAAGCCCATGGTTAAACCATAACCTTTGGCATTAATTTGTGTTAATAGGTTTTCAATCTCACCATATTTGTAGGTGATTAAATGCAATACTGGCCCAAAAACTTCGCGTTCTAAATCATTTAAATTTGGCAGTTCAATCAAAGTTGGTGCAACGAAAGTTCCCGTACTTAAGGCATTGTCATCAGCATTAAACATGATTTGATGTACTGGATAGCCTTTGCTACGCATCTTCTCAATATGTTTTTCAATATTTTGCTGTGCTTCAAGGTCGATCACTGGGCCAATGTCAGTTGCTAAAAGTGCAGGATTTCCGACACGAAGTTGCTTCATCGCACCTTGTAACATGGTACGGACAACGTCCACATTATCTTCTTGTACACAGAGAATACGTAGGGCAGAACAGCGTTGACCTGCACTGTCATAGGCAGAGTTAACGACATCCAATACCACTTGTTCTGTCAATGCTGATGAGTCAACAATCATGGCATTTTGACCACCAGTTTCAGCAATCAATACCACGCTCTCGCCAAATTGGTTTAAGCGCTGTGCCACGGTTTTTTGCAAGATACGTGCGACTTCCGTTGAACCTGTAAACATGATGCCTTGGACACGTGAGTCCGCGCTGAGTTTGGCACCAATGGTTTCGCCACGGCCAGGAAGGAGTTGCAATACATCAAACGGAACACCTGCTTCCCATAAAATATGTACAGCTTGAGCAGCAATTAGCGGTGTTTGTTCAGCAGGCTTGGCAATCACGGTATTACCTGCAACCAAGGCCGCAGCAATTTGACCTGTGAAAATAGCCAACGGGAAGTTCCACGGGCTAATGCACAGCACAGTACCAAGGGGTTCAATTTGCGTATTTTCAGCTAGATCAATCATTTGAGCCGCATAATAACGTAGAAAATCTACAGCTTCACGGACTTCAGCAATAGCATTGGCGTAGGTTTTACCGCTTTCACGTGACAATAACACCATCAGAGATTGCAATTGTGCTTCCATCAAAGCCGCCGCACGGTTTAAGCATGCTGCACGCTGGTCTTTGGCTAAAGTTTTCCATGAAGCTTGGGCATTGACCGCATTATTGAGAGCGATTTCCGCTTGTTCTAAACTGGCTTCGCTGACAGTGCCGACTACATCACTACGGTTTGCAGGGTTCGTAATGTTGATACTTGCAGTATGAATTTCTTCTAAATTAGCACCCATTGCACTAGCATGCCACTGGGTATGTGCATGCTGTACTGCCGTGGTATTGAGCTGAGATAAGTCGCGATCATTGGCTAAATCGAGTCCTTTTGAGTTGCGACGTTCTGTGCCATACAAATCTTGCGGAAATGGGATAGAAGGATGCTTAGCGCCAGTGATACCTTCTTTTTCAGCCGTCGCTAATATCGTCTGTCTTGGATTTTCAATTAAATCTTCAATTTTTAAATTTTTATCTGCAATACGGTTGACGAAAGAGGTATTCGCACCATTTTCCAGTAAACGTCGAACCAAATAGGCCAATAAGGTTTCATGGTTACCCACTGGTGCATAAATACGACAAGGCACACCCAGTTTGTTATCAGACTTCGAACCCACCACTTGTTCATAGAGGGGTTCACCCATACCGTGAAGGCACTGAAATTCATACTGGCCTGGATAGTAAAGCTCTGGCTGTGCTAATTGGTAGATCGTAGCAACGGTTTGCGCATTGTGTGTTGCAAACTGAGGATAAATTTGCTCAGGCGCTGCTAAAAGTTTTTTAGCACATGCAATATAAGACAGGTCGGTATGAACTTTGCGCGTAAATACAGGATAGTCACTCATACCTTCAATTTGCGCTTTCTTAATTTCGCTGTCCCAGTATGCACCTTTCACTAAGCGGATCATTAAACGTTTTTGGCTACGCTTAGCGAGGTCAATAATATGGTCGACCACATAGAAACAGCGTTTTTGGTAGGCTTGAATCACAAATCCAATACCTTTCCAGTCTGCTAATTTAGGCTCAAAACACAGGCGCTCAAGTAGTTCCAAAGAAATTTCTAGGCGGTCAGTTTCTTCAGCATCAATGTTTAGACCAATATTGTAATGCTTTGCTAATACTGCAAGTTCAAGCACTTTGCCATAAAGTTCGTTATGCACACGGTCGATCTGTGAGCGTTGGTAGCGTGGGTGTAGGGCAGATAATTTGATTGAAATACCTGCACCGTTATAAACATCCTTACCTTCAGAAGCTTGTCCAATCGCGTGGATCGCATCGGTATAGTCTTGATAATAACGTTCTGCATCAGGTTCAGTTAATGCTGCTTCACCCAACATGTCATATGAATAGCGGAAGCCTTTGTCTTCTAAAATTTCTGCATGTTTAATCGCTTCATTGATGGTTTCACCTGTAACAAACTGTTCGCCCATCATACGCATAGCCACGTCGACAGCTTTACGGATAATGCCACGTCCACTGCGGGCTAAAATACTGGTGAGTAGGCTAGACAGACTTTTTTGTTGAGGGGTTTCCATCAGTTTGCCCGTCAGCATTAAGCCCCAAGCAGCAGCATTTACGAACATGAGGCTACTTTGGCCAACATGATCTTTCCAGTTACCTTGGTTGATTTTATCTTTGATCAGTAAATCACGTGTTGCTTTGTCTGGAATACGAAGTAGCGCTTCGGCTAAACACATGAGCGCGATGCCTTCCTGAGAAGACAATGAAAACTCTTGTAGCAAGCCTTGCACAATGCCTGCTTTACCTGTACCGCTTTTACGTTCACGTAATGAATGGGCTAAGTCAAAAGCCAATTGTTGAATTTGATCGCTGATCGGGGAAGGGATTTCACTGTGTGCTAATAAGTTTTCAATGCACTCAGTTTCAGCACGACGCCATGCTGTATTAATCGATTGTTCAAAGCTATTCTTGTCTTTAAATTCAGTGATGTAGTCATCGTTTCCCGTGACTTCAAATACTTTTCCATTCATGTTTCAATTTTCCGTGTCAAAGTTCTATGACGAGCAAATAAATCTTGAGCTTGATCCTTTATTTAATTTATCATCACAGAATATTTAGCGAATAACTCACTATAGTTTTAATAATATTTAGAGAAAAATTCAGATGAGTAGCCCATATTTGAGCTTAGACCGTATAGATATTCGAATTTTAGAGCTGTTGCAAGAAGACGGAAAATTGTCCAATATTAAGCTTGCGGAAATGGTGAATTTATCACCCACTGCGGCGTTGGCACGTGTGCAAAAATTATCGAAAGAGGGCTTTATTTTAGGCTATGAAGCACGTTTAAATCCGGTCTTACTCAACAATGGATTTGTGGTTTTTGTGGAGATTTTACTAGATAAAACTACGCCCAATGTATTGGAAGATTTTTCGGATGCAGTGCGTCAAATTCCAGAAATCGTAGAATGTCACATGATCAGTGGTGGTTTTGATTTTGTAGTGAAAATACGCTGTGCAAACATGGAAGAATTTAGAAAAATTTCAGGGCAGGTGCTTTGGCAATTACCTGGTATCAAGGAAACGCGTAGTTATCCTGTAATGGAAGTAATTAAAGAAAGTATGCAAATTAAACTGAAACCTGCGGCTCGGCCGAAGTAGCTAATCATCAATAATTGAGTACTAAAAAGGGGCATTTAGCCCCTTTTTTAGTGTCAAAAATTTTAGATTTCAGACATTTCTTTTTGATATTGCGCTTCGGCTTTTTCAAAGCGTTCAACCACATCCGTCTCTGGTGCTTTGCCCAATAAGCTCACCACAACGATACTGATCGCAGAGAAAATAAAGCCTGGAATGATTTCGTATAAACCAAGGTGGCCTAAGTAGTTTTTCCATACGATGACAGTCACTGCACCCACGATCATGCCAATGATTGCTCCGTTAAGCGTCATACGTTTCCAAAGCAATGAAAGAATAATCAGTGGGCCAAATGCAGCACCGAAACCTGCCCATGCATAAGCCACTAAGCCTAAAACTTTACTTGCAGGGTTCATTGCAAAGGTGATTGCAAATACGGCAATTGCTAAGACCATCGCACGTCCAATCCAAACCAATTCTTTTTGCGATGCGTTTTTACGAATAAATCCTTTGTACAAATCTTCCGTCAAGGTTGTTGAACACACCAATAACTGACAGCTAAGTGTGCTCATCACCGCAGCTAAAATTGCGGCTAAAATAATCCCTGCAATCCACGGATTGAATAGAATTTTAGTCAATTCCATAAATACCGTTTCAGGGTTAGCATTAACGACGCTTGCTAGTTCTGGGTGGACTTGGAAGTAAGCAATACCGATATAACCCACTGCTACAGCACCGCCTAGACACAGGATCATCCATGTCATACCAATGCGTCGTGCATTCGGAATGGATTTAACAGAATCGGCTGCCATAAAGCGAACCAAAATATGCGGCTGACCAAAATAGCCTAAGCCCCATGCCATGCTGGATAAAATCGCAACTGTACTTAAACCTTCAAATAAATTAGAAGCTTGCGGGCGAGCTGTTTCCAAAATAGCAGCAAGATTTTGACTGTTATCACCTAAAGCAAGGTAGGCGATGATCGGTGTGATCAGCAGTGCAAAGATCATCAGACCCGCTTGGAAAGTATCGGTCCAACTGATCGCTAAGAATCCACCAATACAGACATAGCTGATGGTTGCAATTGCACCAATCCACAGTGCTGTTGTGTAGTTCCAACCGAATAAACTTTCGAAAAGTCGTGCGCCAGCCACCATGCCAGAAGCACAGTAAATCGCAAAGAACACTAAAATCACTACAGCTGAAATGATACGTAAAATCTTTTTACGGTCTGCAAAACGGCTCGTGAAATAATCGGGCAGGGTCAGGGCATTATTTTGATATTCGGTATGAACACGCAAGCGACCAGCAACGATCAACCAGTTCAACCAAGCACCGATAATTAAGCCGATTGCAATCCAAGCTTCGGAAAGACCAGATAGATAAATTGCACCAGGGAGACCCATGAGTAGCCAACCACTCATGTCGGATGCACCTGCTGAAAGTGCAGTCACAACACTTCCTAAACTTCGTCCACCTAAAATGTATTCGTCAAAGTTATGCGTAGCTTTGTAGGCATACAAACCAATGGCAAGCATTGCAAGAATATAAAAAATAAAGGTGACTAATGTCGGGTTTAAATGGCTCATAGGCGGTTCGTCCTTAATGAAAGCAAATCATCTCTGTCCTAGATGAAAATTTGTACTTCTGTCGTAAGTCGCAGATTCAAGCACGATTTAAAAATTACACTCTGTAACCTTTAAGCATATTTTATGTATATTTTGTGTAAATACTATTTTTTCTTATTACAAATCGAATTTTTTATTGTACTGCTGAAATGTTGTCCAGACGGGAATTTAAATTTTGGTAAGCAACTCTACCTAAGACTTCTCATCACAAAAAGAGAACTAATGAAAATAGGTAAAAATTACACAATGTTACATATTGAACAAGAAATGTGCATTTGAAATATTTGGTTGCAAATGTGCATCACATCATCTGTAGTGAGATGATTTGAACAGGTCGAATATGAGGTATGCACAGTCTTGGTGCGTAATTAGAGGGAATGCGCAGTGACAACGGTTCAAATGGAAAAAACGAGAATAGAGCATGATTTACTGGGGGATAAAGCAGTCCCGCAGTCATGTTATTACGGCATACACACATTGCGTGCCATCGAAAACTTTCAAATATCAAAGCAGCATGTCGGACAAAATTTAAACTTTGTACGCGCTATTGCTCAGGTAAAAAAAGCGTCAGCAGAAACCAATTATCAATTTAACTTAATACAAGATGATATTCGCCAAGCGATTCAGCAGGCGTGTGATGCATTGATTGATCATCCAGAACAATGGTCGGATTCATTTCCAATTGATATTTATCAAGGTGGAGCAGGCACTTCTATTAACATGAATGCCAATGAAGTCATTGCCAATATTGCCCTTGAGTCGCTCGGAGATGCTAAAGGCAGTTATCAACGGATTCATCCAAACGATCATGTTAATAAGTCACAATCCACCAATGATGTCTATCCAACAGCGCTGCGTCTAGCAACATTTAGCGCTTTTGATGCTTTATTTGTGGTTTTAAATCAGCTAATTGGAAGCTTACATATTAAAGCCGATGAGTTTAAACATGTCATCAAAATGGGGCGTACACAGTTACAAGATGCTGTTCCGATGACTTTGGGGCAAGAATTCCGTGCATTTGCAACATTATTAAAAGAAGATTTGAAGTTGATTGAGCAAAATCGACAGCTTCTATTGGAAATTAATTTAGGTGCGACGGCAATTGGTACTGGCGTGAATTCTCCTGCGGGTTATGCAGCGAAGGCCGTTGAAAATTTAGCTCATTTGACCGGTCTAAAATTGCAAGGTGCAGAAGACTATGTCGAAGCAACCAGCGATTGTGGCGTATTTATTTTATTATCAAGTTGCTTAAAACGTTTAGCTGTCAAACTTTCTAAAATCTGTAATGACTTACGTCTTTTAAGTTCGGGGCCACGAACAGGTTTAGCGGAAATTCGTTTACCTGAGTTACAAGCAGGTTCGTCGATCATGCCTGCAAAGGTCAATCCTGTGATCCCTGAAGTGGTCAATCAAATTGCTTTTCGAGTAATGGGTAATGATTTAACCATTACTTTGGCTGCGGAAGCAGGGCAATTACAATTAAATGTCATGGAGCCGGTGATTGCATTGTCCATGAACGAATCGATTGAGCTTTTGGTGAATGCCGTAAAAACATTAGACAGCAAATGTATTCAAGGCATTCAGGCAAATGAGCAAGCATGTTTTGATGCTGTGATGCGTAGTGTAGGAATCGTGACCTTACTCGATCCATATTTAGGTCATGCAAAATGTGATGAAATCGGCAAGCAATGTATTGCCGAAAATAAAACCATTCGCCAAGTGGTTTTAGAGCAAGAGCTGTTAACTGCAAGTCAATTGGATGAAATTTTCTCGATTGAAAATTTAGTTTCTGAAGTGACACCCTTTAGTATGCCACTCGCTCAAGTGAGTTAAATGCATATTTAAGAATTCTAAATAGTAAATGAAGAGTAAATGACGAAGGTTAATCCTTCGTTTTTTATTTGAAAATGATCAGTAGTAAATCTTGAAAACTAATCTGATGGCAGTGATGTATTAAGTCTCTAATAGGAACTTAATTTCTAAAAGAAAGTATTGTGTTGAAAATAAAACGCTATATTTGCTTAAGATCGTAATTATAGTTCTATATATAGTCATGAAGGTTTGGATGAAAAAATTAGCGCATAGATAAAGTCAGAAATACTTTAACTTGCCCAAAAAAGGATGTAATCGAAGTACAATAGGTTTTTTATCATGTTGTAGATAGTCAGATGTTTAATAAGTTAGTCGATTTATTCAAAGGCGCTAAAGAGTCGCCTGAGCAACTTTACTTAGAACAACACCACATTCAATATGATGAAACACAGGGCTATATCATTGAAGGCGTAGTTTTAAATACATTGTCTGAACGTATGGAATATCTGTCGAATAGAAAAATGACAAATTTCGATGATTTAAAACAGCTCTATGCAACTGCAATGATTATCAATGAAAAAATAGACTTGGAAATTGCAAGTCAACGCTTTGTTGCACGATTAGGCAATACTGAAGAAAATCTGTTGCAGTTTAAACTCTATGTCAAACTATTGAATGATTATTATCGTCAATTCATCCGTGATCGTAAGTAAGTGAATGGACTGCAGTGTTTGAGTTTGATGGGTGCGTTAATGGTACTCTTCAATAGAAAATAAAATCGCAAATCCATATTGGTTAAAACACTGTATATAGTTGCTTAAATCTCGGAATGTAAAAAGCATCGTGTTAATATGATCACCAAGTGATTAAAACATTAAAAGCTATTTACATCATGTTCCAGCAAGAAATTTCACAACTCAATCTTAAACAGCTTAAAGCTGGCGAAAAGCGGTGGGTCGGAAACTTACAAGGCTCATCTGCTGCATTATTATTTAAAGAAATTAGCAAACAATCGAAACAATTGTTTGTGATTGTTGCTCGTAATAATCAGCATCTGGGGCAGTTAGAAAGTGAGCTGGAATTTTACGGAATCAAGCCAACAATTTTCCCTGATTGGGAAATTTTACCTTATGACCGACTGTCGCCACATCAAGACATCGTTTCTGAACGCTTGGCGATTTTGTCTAATATGCCACAGCAAGGCGTGTTGTTGGTTTCGGCAACAACCTTAGCGCAGCGAGTTGCACCGGCATCTTGGGTATTAGGTGAACACTTTGATATTAAAGTAGGTCAAAAATTTGATATAGAACAACAAAAATTAAGATTAGTACAAGCGGGCTATCACTTGGTGGATACCGTTTATGATCATGGTGAATTTGCAGTACGCGGCAGCATCATGGATATTTACGCTTCGGGGCAAAGTTCACCGATTCGTATTGACTTATTTGATGATGAAATCGATACCCTCAAATTCTTTGATCCTGAAACTCAGCGAACCACCCAAAACTTAGATCATTTTACGGTTTTACCTGCAAAAGAATTTCCATTAAAAGAAGCGCGCTCACTGTTTCGTGATCGATATGCGGAAAATTTTCCGACGGCAAATCCAAAGAAAAATCCAATTTATCAGGATGTACAAGATGGCATAGCTTCACCGGGTATTGAGTTTTATTTTCCGTTGTTCTTCTCTGAACAAGCCATGAAAGAGCAAAGTACGCTATTTTCGTACTTACCAGAGAATGGCATTGTCATTACAGATAAAGCTATTGATGACACATTGATTCAGTTTTGGTCGGATATTGTGCGTCGTTATGAAGACCGCCGTCATAATGTCGACCAACCGATTTTGCCGCCAGAGCAGATTTTCCTACAACCAAATCAAGTGTTAGAACAATTAAATCTTTGCCGTCGTATCGTAGCTTCGCCTGAGGCTTTTGATGAACGCACTGGCGTGATCAATCTTGCAGCTGAGATTCCACCCCGTTTACCTGTCGATCCAAAACGTGAAAAGCCATTTTCTGCGGTTAAGCAATATATAGATGCGGCAAATTATCCAGTGCTATTGGTGGCTGAAAGCGCAGGTCGACGTGAAACCTTAAAAGATGCATTGCGTCCAAGTTTGGGTGATATCCCGACGGTCGAAAGTTTTGATGATTTTATGCATTCTATGCATGCGATTGCGATCACCAATGCGCCCTTAGATCGTGGTTTATTGCTAACTGACAAACTCAGTGTAATTTCTGAAAATCAGCTTTATGAACACCGTGTGGTTCAACGTCGTCGTAAACGCCAACAGGAAGTATCAGAAGAGTTTCTTGTTCGTAGTTTAACCGAGCTCAGTATTGGCGCACCTGTGGTTCATATTGATTATGGTGTGGGGCGATATGCAGGTTTAATTACCTTGAGTATCGATGACCAAGACCATGAGTTTTTGCAGTTAGACTATGCCGATGCAGCTAAGGTGTATGTCCCTGTAACAAACCTGCATTTAATTAGCCGATATAGCGGTGGTGACCCTGATCTAGCACCATTACATAAATTAGGCACAGATGCATGGTCTAAAGCCAAACGCAAGGCTTTAGAGCAGATCCATGATGTGGCGGCAGAACTTTTGCATATTCAAGCACGTCGTCATTCGAAACCGGGTTATGGTTTTGAACTGGATCAGAGCCTCTATATGCAGTTTGCAAGTGGCTTCGCCTATGAAGAAACTTTAGACCAAGCCAATGCTATTGAAGCGACACTGTATGACATGCAACAAGCGAAGCCGATGGATCGCTTGGTTTGTGGTGATGTCGGTTTTGGTAAAACAGAAGTGGCCATGCGTGCTGCATTTGTGGCAGTACAAAATAACAAACAAGTGGCTGTACTTGTTCCAACGACGCTGTTGGCACAGCAGCACTACGAGTCTTTCAAAGACCGTTTTGCGGACTGGCCTGTACGTATTGAAGTCCTATCACGCTTTGGTTCATCAAAATCACATACCAAAACCATTGAAGACCTCGCAGAAGGCAAAGTGGATATTGTGATTGGCACACATAAAATCTTGCAGGAAAGTGTGCAATTTAAAAATCTCGGCCTCATGATCGTGGATGAAGAGCACCGTTTTGGTGTACGTGATAAAGAGCGAATTAAAGCTTTACGTGCCGATGTTGATATGCTAACGCTAACTGCAACGCCTATTCCACGTACGCTGAATATGGCTTTTAGTGGCATGCGTGATCTATCTATTATTGCAACGCCGCCTGCACGTCGACTTGCTGTGAAAACCTTTGTACAAGAGCATACTGGAGATTCGATCAAAGAAGCGATCTTGCGTGAATTACTACGTGGTGGACAAGTGTATTTCTTACACAACGAAGTCGAGACCATTGAACGTACGGCAGAGACTTTACGTGAATTGGTCCCTGAAGCACGTGTTGCGGTTGCTCATGGTCAAATGCGTGAGCGTGAACTAGAGCAAATCATGCAACAGTTCTATCACAAAGAATATAACGTACTGGTGTGTTCAACCATTATTGAAACTGGGATTGACGTGCCAAACGCCAATACCATTTTGATTGAGCGTGCAGATAAACTTGGACTAGCGCAGTTGCACCAACTACGTGGTCGTGTTGGTCGATCGCACCATCAAGCCTATGCTTATTTACTAGTGCCTTCGCTCAAAGGTCTAAAAGGTGATGCTGAAAAACGCCTAGATGCCATTTCTCGTGCATCGACTTTGGGTGCGGGTTTCATGTTGGCTACAGAAGACTTAGAAATTCGTGGTGCAGGTGAGTTGCTGGGTGAACAGCAAAGTGGCTCAATGCAAACCATCGGTTATAGTCTATATATGGAAATGCTTGAAAAGGCCACCAAAGCCATTCAAAAAGGCAAAACACCTAACTTTGACTCTCCATTATCATTAACGGCTGAAATTAGCATGCATATGCCAGCCTTAATTCCAGATGATTATTTAGGTGATGTACATCAACGGTTATTGTTCTACAAACGCATTAGTAATACGGATACTCAAGAGAAACTCGATAACATTCGTATGGAGTTGATCGATCGTTTTGGCTTACCACCACAAGCAGTTAAGCAGTTATTCTCTGTCCATCAGTTGCGTTTAAAAGCGGAACAATTGGGTATTACAAAAATTGATATCAGCTCACATGGCGGCAGTATTGAGTTCTCGCCAGATACACCAGTTCAAGCCATATCCATCATCCAAATGATGCAAAAGCATCCGACTTTCTTCCGAATGGAAGGTGGACAGCGTCTAAAAGTGATGGTCATGCTCGAAGAATATGACAAACGCATTCAATTTATAAATGACTTATTAGACAGTTTACTGAAGGAATTAACGCCAAATCACTAGATTTGGCGTATAAATTGCTTGTTTAGAATGAGTAAATTTTTATGCGTGTTTTTTCTATAGAAGAAACGCTTGATTTTTTTGAAAAATTTATTAGAGTCATAAGCAAGCAACGTTTTATTCAAATGCGGTTTATTTGTAATGAAACGTTCTGTACTGAATATTCACACCCATAAGGATGTGATAGTATTAGCCATCATTCTAATTTTGCATCATTTATAAAGATATGTTTAGTTTACATCCACAACTTGCTCAAGATACGTTTTATGTAGGCGACTTTCCTCTGTCAACATGTCGTTTGATGAATGATATGCAATTCCCGTGGCTTATTTTGATTCCACGTGTTCCGGGAATTACAGAGCTTTATGAATTAAGTCAGGCAGACCAAGAGCAGTTTTTACGTGAGTCAAGCTGGTTATCAAGCCAATTGTCACGTGTATTCCGTGCAGACAAAATGAATGTAGCTGCATTGGGTAATATGGTTCCACAATTACATTTTCATCATGTTGTTCGTTATCAAAATGATGTGGCTTGGCCGAAACCAGTTTGGGGTACGCCAGCAGTTCCTTATAACAATGATGTCTTGGCACACATGCGCCAAACACTGATGCTTGCACTACGTGGTCAAGGTGATATGCCTTTTGATTGGCGTATGGACTAATCCCGATTTACGGACAATATCAGGATAGTAGAAGAATGAGTGTCCGTATGGGGGCGATCGAGTGCCGTTAGACAATTTAATCAGCAAAGAGCCTAAACAGTTTGAATATTTTCATCGTTTGATGGGATATATCATGCTGTCTTTGGTGATTGTTGTCTATCATTACACTCAGCCAGATACGCAATATCAAATCTATATTCCTGTATTTTTATTTTTTCTGATTTTAGTCGTTCCTAAGTTTTCTCATTGGTTAATTTATCGATATAGCAATCAAGTTAAGCGCAATGTGCTTTTTCTGATCGATATCATAGTAATTGCTGTACTAATGTCTGCAGTACATTTAAGCCTCGTTTTAACCTTTCTTGCGGTCTTTGCGCTGCTATATACAACCATTTATAACAAAATTAATTTCTTAATGATGTCCTTAGCTGGGATTGTTGGTGTCACTGTATTTTATTTATGTAATATTTATATCTTTGGTTTTCAAGAATATTTTGAGTCAACCAGCAGTGAGTTAACCGTTCTAGGTTTTTTGTGTCTTATTACATATTTCAGTGTAGGGACATTTTATCAACACACCCAAGTTCAGTCTTTGAGCAATAAAAAGAACCACTATTATGATCAGATGAATCGTTATATGGAATTCGCTAATCAATTGAGTCGTTATGCGCCAATGCAGCTTTGGCAATCGATTATGAAAGGTGAGTCTGAAGCTAAAATCGAATATAAACGTAAAAAACTCACGATTTTCTTTTCAGATATCCAAGGGTTCACAGAACTTTCTGAAACATTAATCCCAGACGATTTAGCATTTCTACTCAATGACTATTTGAGTCATATGACTGAGATTGCCAAACAGTATGAAGCGACTGTCGATAAATTTATGGGTGATGCAATTCTAATCTTCTTTGGTGATCCACATAGCCAAGGTGTAGAGCAAGATGCAAAAACCTGTTTAGAGATGGCAATGGTTATGCGTCAGCAAATGAAGTTACTGCGTGAACGCTGGATTAAAATGGGTTATCCGCCGCTACACATTCGTATGGGTATTTCTACAGGGTATTGTCACGTTGGGAACTATGGTGCAGCTCACCGTATGGCATATACCATCGTGGGTCGTGATGCGAATTTGGCTGCACGATTGCAAAGTGCTGCTGAAGTCGACGAAATTTTGATTTCAGACGATACGCATCATTTAGTGAAAAATGACTATTTATGTGCACCTAAAGCACCGATCTTCTTAAAAGGCATCAAAGGCCCAGTACGTACTTGGCAAGTGATGGAAAAATACACCTCACAGAAAACAGATTATCAACGTTGGTTCGACTATGAATATAAAGGCTTTAATCTATTGTTGAACTTAGATGAAGTACAAAACTTTGAATATCCTGAACTAATACATGTTTTAGAACGTATGATTAAACGCTTACAAACTCAGCAAAAAATGACCAACTCTGCTGGTATTGTTAAACTGAATTTAGAAGACGAAGTGATCGAAGAAGTCAAAAAAACTGAATCTCACTCTTAATTTCACATATACATTATAAAAATTTGATCTAATCGTATTGCCTTAAATTGTAAAAATAACTCAATTCATTCTTTTATCAAAACGTCTTCTTTTTTTGAATTGTTGAATAGATTTATGCATAAAAAAGCCAGTTACGATGAACTGGCTTTTTGATTATAGAAAATTATCTATAAATTAATGATTTTCTGAAGCATGGTTGATGGTGTATTTAGGAATTTCGATTTCCAAATCTTCATCTTCAATTTTTACTTGGCATGACAGGCGAGAGTCTGGTTCTAATCCCCAAGCACGATCGAGAAGATCTGCTTCGACATCATCCATTTCATCTAGACCATCAAAACCTTTACGTACGACCACATGGCAAGTGGTGCACGCTTTAGACATATCACATGCATGCTCAATTTTGATGCCGTTTTTTAACATGCTTTCGCAAAGGTTAGCATTTGCTTCGACTTCAAACTCAGCGCCGTTTGGGCAGATTGTTGCGTGAGGCAGTACTTTAATACGTGGCATAATCTTGACCTATAAATTAATTTGAGTTTGACCAGTCATCGAGTTTTGTGCCTTTCAGTGCGGCATCAATGTGCTGATTCATACGAGCTGCAGCAAATGCATCGCTATGTATTTTAAGCTGTTCTACAGCATGTTCAATAGCTTTGATATCTGTCGTTTCCAGTGCAGCATCTAAAACAGTGCGTGCAGCAGTGAGGGAACTATGTTGCTCTTGGCTGAGGAGTTGAGCATCTACTTTAAGTGCTTGATCAAGTGCTTCAAGTTCACGTTTTGCTTCAACTTTGGTTTCTTGAAGATGACGTAAGTTTTTGTCTTCTTCAGCAAACTTATAACCATCAATTAGTAAGCGTTCGGTGTCGGCATCAGATAAACCATAAGATGGTTTGATGTCAATTTGAGCATGTACTCCAGAAGTGGTTTCTTTGGCTGACACCGTGAGTAAACCATCAGCATCGACCTGAAAAGTCACTTCAATGCGTGCTTGACCCGCAGTCATCGGTGGAATTCCACGAAGAACGAAACGACCTAGACTACGGCAATGTTCAACCAGATCACGTTCACCTTGTACAACATGAATCAACATCGCTGTTTGACCATCTTGATAGGTTGTGAATTCTTGGCGACGCGCCACTGGAATGGCTGTATTACGCGAAATAAGGCGCTCAACCAAACCGCCCATGGTTTCTAAACCTAAAGAAAGCGGCGTGACGTCTAAAAGTAGTGAACCATCTTTAGAGTTACCAATAAGCTGGTTCGCTGTAATCGACGCGCCAATGGCCACAACTTCATCAGGGTTAATAGTGCAGAGCGGTTCTTGATTGAAGACATCTTGAACAGCTTTTTGTACAGCATACGAGCGAGTAGAACCACCGACCAATACCACATTTTGAATATCGCTAAGCTCAAGCTTGGCATCACGCATGACACGTTTACAAACGCTGATGGTTTTATCCAAAGCAACTTTAATGATTGATTCAAAAGTAGGGCGGTCTAAAGTCAATGATTGATCAAGAACTTTAAGCTCTACAGATTCAGCCTCGGTTAAAGCTTCTTTTGCTTTACGAGCAGAAACGATGAAATGTGCATATTCCGCATCATCTAAAGTTTCAATATTTAGTTGTTTTTTTGCCCATTTTACAATCAGGCGGTCTAAGTCATCACCACCAAGCGCCGTATGGCCACCCGTTGCTAGAACTTCAAAAACACCTTGAGAGAAACGTAAAATTGAAACGTCAAAAGTACCGCCACCTAAATCATAGATCACATAGTTCTGATCGTGTGCCAGATCGGTGTCTTGGTCTAAGCCATAAGCCACTGCAGCAGCAGTCGGTTCATTTAAAAGACGCAGTACATTTAAGCCTGCAAGCTGTGCTGCATCACGCGTTGCTTGACGCTGTGCTTCATCAAAATAGGCAGGCACAGTAATGACAGCACCATTTACTGGATTATTTAAGCTGCTTTCTGCACGGTCTTTGAGTTGTTTTAAAATTTCAGCAGAAATTTCAACGGGTGTTTTACGACCTTGTGCAGTTTCAAAAGCAGGCATTTCATTCGCTTCACCGACTAAGTTGTACGGGTGTTGGAATTTGATATCTGCTTTAGAGCGACCCATAAAGCGTTTTACAGAAACGATGGTGTTTTTAGGATCAGTCGTTAAGAATGCCTTTGCATCGTCACCATATTGCGTAGTGGATTCGCCATAGTGTGCAATAGAAGGGAGTAACACACGACCATGTTCATCGTTAAGCACTTTCGCTTTACCAGAAAGTACCGTGGCTACTAAAGAGTGTGTAGTCCCAAGATCGATACCAATTGCGATGCGGTGTTCATGCGGCGCACTTGATTGACCAGGTTCTGCAATTTGCAAGAGAGCCATGTGTGTTACATCCTTTGAACGTCAAATATAAAAAATAAATTAAAAATCATCGTCTAAATCAAAGCTATCGTCGTCTAAGAAGCGATCTTCAGCTTTATCGATGTCAGCCATTACTTTTTGGAAGAAGCGTAATTTACGTACGGTATCACGTGCTTCAGCCCAGTCTTCGTCGTCATAATCAATTTTGAATTCACGAACCAAACCGTCTATCCATTGCTGAACTTCAGTTTTAAGTGAAGTGAGGTCATCAGCAGAGCCTGCCTCATCTAACTGTTCACGAATTTCTAAGGCATCTTGTAGGAACTCAAAATCACTAATTGATTGATCAAGGTGATAATCTTGTTTTTTGAGACTTAAAAGATATGCAGCGCGGCTATCAACATTGGATAAAGCTTTAAATGCTTGATTAATCTCACTAGATTTAATCAGGGCTAGATCTTTGTCTTCGGCTTTATCTGGATGATATTGTTGCTGCAACTTTAAAAATTCAGATTTTAAAACTGCTAAATCAATATCGAGTGCTACAGGTAAGTTAAACAACTCAAAATGATTCATGGGAGATGGTGTCCGCAATAGAGGTGCAAAAAGTGTTGCTTTAAATGCAATTAAAACAGTGAATTTTACACTGTTTTAATGCGAAAAAGGAGCGTGGAAATGGCTTAAACCGTAAACGATTCGCCGCAGCCACATTCGCCTTTTTTATTTGGGTTATTAAATTCAAAGCCTTCGTTTAAACCATTTTTCACATAGTCCATCTCCATACCTTCAAGATAAACTAAGCTTTTGGGGTCAACGAATACTTTTACGCCAAACTGATCGAATACTTGGTCATGCGTGTCAATTTCATCGACAAACTCAAGTACATAAGCTAAACCAGAACAGCCAGAAGTTTTCACGCCAACGCGAATGCCTTCACCCTTACCGCGATTCTTGATGTAATTGCTGATATGAGTTGCAGCATTTTCAGTTAAATGAATCATGAAAACTCCGTTAATCTTTTTTAAAACACGTAAACAATTAAGCTTTTACTTTCTTGCTACGGTAGTCTTCTACAGCAGCTTTAATTGCATCTTCAGCAAGTACAGAGCAGTGTACTTTTACTGGTGGAAGTGCAAGTTCAGTTGCAATATCAATGTTCTTAATTGCTTGAGCTTCATCAAGAGTTTTGCCTTTTAGCCACTCTGTTACTAATGAGCTAGATGCAATTGCTGAACCACAACCGTAAGTTTTGAAGCGAGCTTCTTCAATTACGCCGTTGTCATCAACTTGGATCTGTAGACGCATAACATCGCCACAAGCTGGTGCACCGACCATACCTGTACCAACGTTTTCTGCATTTTTGTCTAAAACACCAACATTACGAGGGTTTTCGTAATGATCAATTACTTTTTCGCTATAAGCCATGATGCTTCTCCAAACCTCGGGGTCAGCCTTAAGATTAATATGGGGGTGAAATTACGTTAATCAATGAGATAGCCTTAAAATAAAAGCTATCTCACCGGGATGAATTAGTGTTCAGCCCATTCTACAGAATTAAGGTCGATACCTTCTTTGTACATGTCCCAAAGCGGTGAAAGATCACGTAGTTTTTCAACTGCTGCTTTGGTAATTTCAAGTACGTGGTCAATATCGGCTTCAGTGGTGTATTTACCAAAGCTGAAACGAATCGAGCTGTGAGCCAATTCGTCTGAAAGACCCAATGCACGAAGTACATAAGATGGTTCTAAAGTTGCTGATGTACATGCAGAACCAGAAGATACTGCGCAATCTTTAAGTGCCATCATTAACGATTCACCTTCAACAAAGTTAAAGCTGACGTTTAGATAGTTTGCAACGTTGTATTCTGGGTGACCGTTGAGGAAGACTTGTTCAAGATCTTGCAAGCCATTCCAAAGTTTGTCACGAAGTACACGAATACGAGTTTGTTCAGCATGCAGGTTTTTGCCAGCAAGTTCGAACGCTTCGCCCATACCCACGATTTGGTGAGTCGCTAGCGTACCTGAACGCATACCACGTTCATGACCGCCACCGTGCATTTGCGCTTTAATACGTACACGTGGTTGACGACGTACATAAAGAGCACCAATACCTTTAGGACCATAGATTTTGTGGCCAGAGAAACTCATCAAATCAACTTTCATTGTTGAAAGATCAATTTCTACTTTACCTGCAGCTTGCGCAGCATCTACATGGAAATAAGTTTTGTTTGCACGAGTCAATTCACCGATTGCAGCTACATCTGTAGTTGTACCGATTTCATTGTTCACCATCATCAAAGATACAAGAATTGTATCTGGACGAAGGGCTGCTTGAACCATTTCAGGTGTGATTAAACCTGTTTTTGCTTCTGGCTCAAGATAAGTAATTTCGAAACCTTCTTCTTCAAGCTCGCGGCAAGTATCAAGAATTGCTTTATGTTCAATTTTACTTGTAATAATGTGCTTGCCTTTAGATGCATAGAACTGAGCAATACCTTTAAGCGCAAGGTTGTCAGATTCAGTTGCACCAGAAGTCCAAACGATTTCGCGTGGATCAGCTTTTACTAGATTAGCAACTTGTTCACGTGCATATTCTACTTTTTCTTCTGCCTGCCAGCCGTAAGCATGAGAACGAGAAGCTGCATTACCAAAAGTACCGTCAAACGTTAGACATTCCATCATACGTTCTGCGACTTGAGGGTCTACAGGTGTAGTTGCTGCATAGTCAAGATAAATAGGACGCTTCATGTCAAATACCTGTAACCGATAAAAGGGCTGAATCAAAGTTTGCTGAATTTTGACGAATTGATACGGTTTGAACGTTATCGCGTGCTACAAGGTCAGCAAGGGTGATTTTTGCAAGATAATCGGCAATGTGGTGGGAGAGTTCCTGCCATAAATCGTGAGTCAAGCACATTGCACCATTTTGGCAGTTGCCTTTGTGGTCACAACGGGTTGCATCAACTGTTTCATTTACAGCTTCAATAATTTCCAAAACAGTGATGTCTTCAGCACTACGAGCAAGGTGGTAACCACCGTTAGCTCCACGGATGCTGGAAACTAAGCCGTGACGCTTTAATTTTGCAAATAACTGCTCAAGATAGGCCACTGAAATGGTTTGACGAGCTGCAATTTCTGCAAGAGTGATCGTTTGTTCAGTTGGCTGCAAAGCTAGATCAAGTAGAGCAGTCACTGCGTAGCGACCGCGAGTTGTTAAGCGCATGATTCGATACACATGTTAAGTCTAGATGTGCAGATTTTATGAATCCTGACTAAAATAGTCAAGTTTTTTTGAGATTGTTTATTTGTTTTATTTTGTCTGAAAAATTATGTATTTATTTGAACCACACATTATACACTAATAACGTTATTAAAAGAACAGATATTAGACTAAAAGCGATATTAATCCGCTTTTGACGACGTTCGATACGCTTAATACGGTTTTTGTATTGTTTAACTTCAACTTGTAGCGTGTTTATTTTAGAGCGTTGCTGTTCAATTTTTTCTAAAAGTGGGGCAATACGTTTTTTAGATGCAACGATATCGTTTTCTTCGACAGGTTCAGACAACCAGTGTTTCCAGTCAGATAAAATTTTCGGCACACTAAATAAAGAAACCAAATCACGAAATTCATCTTTTAGAACCACATCGCCATCGATACGCATGGTTTTGATGCTTTTGCGATTACCAAATACAAAAATTTTAACCAAATCCATTAATGTCGTACGGACATCAAGGTCGATGGCTTTATCTGGAGATTTCGTGTCGAACAGAATGCCGTGCTCAGTAAACTGAACATAAAAGTCAAAATAAGGGATGTAGCTATTTATTTTTAGTGCGACTTTTTGATCAACAAATTTTTTAGCTTGTAATGCTACAACACGGTCATGTTTTAAAATGAAGGTAAAAATCGTTTCTAAAACAATCAGGGTCATAGTAAGCAACAAATGTGGTTGAGCTTGTGTTTGTTGCGTATCGCTCATAAAAAATGTCCTTGTTAAAATCTGAAAGCACTGGAAACTGAGCGTCCTGCTCTAGAGGAACTTAGAATATACCAAAAATTTGGTAATTCACTAGCTTTGTAGAACAGTTTAATCAATCTATCAAGTTATATGTTTGCTATTATGTTGTTAAAATGAAGAATCACATGTTGATGTGCACATAAAATAATCAGGAGAAGTGGGGATTATGGAAAATACAGAAAGCATAATTGACGATGCACAGGAAACATCAGAAAAGCTGGCTAATCCTCGGGTACGTAGTCATTCTGATCGTCGCTCTAAAATGGATTTTCGTAAATACACCAAACAGATTTGGTTGGCTGGATTAGGTGCTTTTTCACGTGCTGAGGGAGAGGGAAATAAGCTTTTTGACTCTTTAGTCAAAGTTGGAGAGGAGCTTGAGTCCAAAACGATTGATATTGCAGATCAAACTGTCGAAAAAGTTTCAGAAAAAGCCAAGGAATCTGTAACCGATACGAAAGATAAAGTAGAAAAAATTTTAGATAATGGTGTTAATCATTCTTTAAACCGTTTAGGATTGGTGACTGTAAAGGATTTACAGCACTTAGAAAGGCTTATACTTCAATTACATACTAAAGTTGACCAATTGGCCGAAGAGAATGCCCAACTGAGGGCCGAAATATTAAAAAAACACTAACTTTTTTAATATTATCGAATTTTCAAGGTTTTTTTCGTCAAAAAATTCTATAAAAAGAGGTTGAGGAGTATTGCGTTTAACCCTAAAGCATTGCTATAAAGGCGTTATGGCGTTTTATACAAATTCTTGAACCTTAAATAAACGATATTAAGAGGACGTAATTTTCATGAATAAATCAGAATTAATTGATGCAATTGCCGAAAATGGGGGATTATCTAAGGCCGATGCCGGTAAAGCTTTAGATGCTACAATTGCTGCAGTTACCAATGCATTAAAAGCTGGTGATACAGTTACTTTAGTTGGTTTCGGTACATTCAGCGTTAAAGAACGCGCTGCACGTACTGGTCGTAACCCACAAACTGGTGCGACTTTAGAAATCAAAGCAAGCAAAGTTCCTAGCTTCAAAGCGGGTAAAGGCTTGAAAGATTCTGTAGCTTAATCTTATTAAGCACATGAGACGCGCCATTATTTGGCGCGTTTTTTATTGGTAAATGTGATTAATTGATATATCGCATTCATTCATCTCGGGTTTTCGGTTAAAATTCACCGCAAATAAAATATTGGAATACTTATGGAATCGTTTCGTAAAGTCATTAAGGGTTGGCTGGGCAAGGTCTTGCTCGTTTTGTTTTTGACCCCTTTAGCACTTGTAGGTATTGAAGGATATTTTAGTGGTGGATCTAAAGATGCAGCAAAGACTGTAAACGGTACTGAAATTTCTCAAAAAGAACTCGAAGCACTGACGAACTCATTAAAAGAACAATATCTGGCATATGCTCAGGGTGATGAAACATTATTGAATCAAAATTTCATTAGCAATAAAGCGATGGATACTTTGGTTTCACGCCAATTGCTATTGCAACAAGCTGATAAATTAGGCATTAGCTTGAGTGATGCACAAATTGTGCAAATGATTCATCAGCAGCCAAGCTTTCAAGTCAATGGTCAATTTTCTGATGAAGCATTTGCGCGATACCTCGAATCGATTGGTATGACGAATCGCACATTCATTGATAATTTACGTAAAGACCATGCTTTAAAAATGTTGTCTACAACATTTATGGAATATGCATTGGTGAGTAAGCTTGATATCTTGCAAATTGCGAACTTACAAACGGAACAACGTAGTATTCAGTTGGCGAGCATTAATCTTGAAAATTACAAGAAAAATGTAAAAGTATCTGATGCTGAAATTGCCGCTTATTATGAGCAGCATAAAAACAAATTTAAGCAAGCAACTAGTGTTGATGCAGATTTTGTCGTATTAACACCTGCCAATATTACTGCACCTGTAGAAGCTGCAACTGATGCTGAACTGAAAGAAGCGTATAACAGCTTTGTTGAGAATGCACAGAAGTCAGTTAAACCTATCGTTAAGCACATCATGATCACTGCGGACAATCGTTCAGATGCCGAAGCTAAAAAACTGGCTGAAAGTGTTCAAGCTAAAATTAAAGCGGGTTTAAGCTTTAACCAAGCTGCTGCGCAATTCTCTGAAGATCCTGAATCTAAAGCGAAAGGCGGTGAATTGGTTGCTTATGAAAAAGGTGTATTTGGTGATGCATTTGATGCAGCAGTTGAAGGTGCTCAAGCTGGTCAAGTGACTGCTCCAGTGAAAACAGACAGTGGTTATCACTTGATCGAAAAAGTGGCTCCAGCTGTAAAAGTGGCTTCATTTGAACAAGAAAAAGCTCGTCTGCAAGCAGAAGTCGCTGCTTCGAAAAAAGCCAATGTTTTTTCTGACACTATAAACAGCCTCAATGATATGGTTGTGAGCAGTGATGCCCTTGATGTCGTGGGTCAAGAAGTGAAAGGTGTAAAAGTTCAATCATTGAATGGCTTAACATTAGCATCGCAACATCCAGTTTTAAGTGATGCAAACGTCAAAGTTAAATTGTTTAACGATGATGTTAAAAATGGTGAACGTAATGTTTCATCGAGCATTCAGTTGAAAAACGGTGATGTAGTTTGGGTGAAAGTGCGTAACTACCATGCTGCAGGTGTTCAAACCTTAGCTGAAGCGAAAGCGCATGTGAAAACTCAGCTGATTGAAAAGAAAGCGTCTGATGCTGCAAAAGCCCAGATTCAAGCGACATTGAAAGAGTTTGCTGCAAAACCTGCTGCTTCAGTCGCGAAAGGCAATTTAAACTTTGAAAATGCGGGTACCTTCACTCGTGCTGATGGTTTGTTGAAACGCGAAATTCAACGTGCTGCATTTAGTGTAAAAGCGCCGAAAGCAGGTCATTGGTCTGTTACGACTACAAATCTACCAAATGAGTTGGTTGTAGTTGCTGTGACTGCAGTGAATAAACAATCTGATTCGGCATTAACGGGTGAGCAGTTAGATGAGTTAAAAAAACTTTATCAACAGCTTCGTGGTCAGCAAGAATTTGATGACTACACACGTTATCTAAAAGATCATGCCAAAATTAAATAATTAAGGTAGCTTTAAAAAAACCAGCTTTCGAGCTGGTTTTTTTGGCTTAAATTGACAGATATAATTTTTATTTTAAAGATTTGGCAAATGAAATATCGACTCTAGCATCGTAGATTGGTGTTCTCAAAAAATAATATGAAGAAGAAATAACTCATCACGACAAAGGATTAAGCGGATGACATCTCTGTATATGCCTCAATTTAAACGTTTAAAGAAACCGTTATTGCGATGGATGGATCATTATTTTAAGCACATGATATTAATGCTATTAACGATTTGCGTTGCAAGTAGTATTCAAGCTGCAGAACGAAACTTTCAAAATGTTCTAGAGCAGGAAAGAGCTTGGGCGGGCTTGACCAGTAAAAAAGTCAAAAATAATGAAATCGAATGGACATACAGTGAAGGAGGAGATCCACGAAAACCGACGCTGTTGTTGCTGCATGGTTTGTCAGGCACGCGTGATAATTGGAACCGCGTTGCCCGTTATTTAACGCCAAATTATCATGTCATTATTCCAGATCTGCCAGCACATGGAGAAACTATTGTCGCAGATCAATTTGATCTATCAATTCCAAATTTAACTGAAAAATTACGACGATTTATTGATGCTGCAAAGTTAGATCCAAATTTACATATCGCAGGGCATTCGATGGGTGGTGCAATTGCCATGCTCTATAGCGCTCAGTATCCCTTAGAAGTGAAATCTTTATTGTTGGTGGATTCGGCAGGTGTCTTTAAGTCGAGTAATACAGTGTATTTAAAAGATATGGCAAAGCTTGCAGAGCTAGTGGTCAGAAAAACTGGTGATTTTGATCGCGTGATGAAGATCGTGATGCAATCCCCGCCTTTTATTCCACAAGAATTAAAAATTGGGCAAGAAAAGTTGATGATAGTTCAGTCTAAACAAACCAATAAAATGGTGGAGCAACTGCAAAAAATGGCGATCTTGTATACGCCAGAGTCCTTTGCTTTGGCTGCACGAGGCATTGATGCACCTGTGTTCATTATCTGGGGGAAGCAAGATCAGATTATCAATGTTGAAGTAGCAGAAGAATTGAAAAGCTTATTTAAAAAAGTCGAAAAACCGCTGGTATTAGACCATGTTGGTCATATGCCTATCTTAGAAGCGGAGCAGTTAATGGCGTTGCCATATTTAAAGTTTCTTTCAACTGTTCAATGAATCAAATCGGTAAAGTGTGTGAAAAAAAAGCGAGAAATATCTCGCTTTTTTAAACTTAATTAGACACGTTAAGTCGATTTAAGTACGTACTTTAATTTCATAGCCCGTGTATTTACGAATATTGATCACACCGGTATCCAAAATCAGATACTGACCTTTAATCCCTTGTAATTTTCCTCGAATAATCGGTGTTTTGTCCAAATTATGTGATTTGATTTTTTCAGGATATTCTTCTACCGGGTAGATAAATTGGCGTGGCAACTCATCTTCTAACAGTTCAACAGTTTCATTAAACTCTAAATTTTGGCTAAATTCTTCACGAATGGTCTGAATTTTTGGTGCAAATTCTTCCACCAATTGGTCGCGAATTTCGATCAGGTTGATGGGTTCTGCTTCACCTTTGAGCAATTTACGCCAATCAGTTTTATCGGCCACTTGCGTTCCAAACATAACTTCAAGCTGACCAGATAGACGACGTGAACCAACTTTCATAATAGGCAAAGCTTGCGTCGCACCTTGGTCCAGCCAACGTGTAGGCATTTGACCAAGTCGAGTAATCCCCACTTTTAAGGCACTCGAATTGGCTAAATAGACAATATGCGGTTGAAAGCAAACTTCATGGGCAAAATCATCTTCACGGCAAGTCCCGAGATGATAATGACAGGTTTCAGGCTTCATAATGCACATATCACAAGAAGCCTTAGTCTTCATGCATTTGAAGCAATGACCTTGTGAATACGATTTAGGCGTTTTTGCGCCGCAAGAAATGCAGTAGATATTTCCCGTGGCTTCAATTTCAATTTCTTGGCCAAGGCTAAACGGTAGATCAACTTCTGAGCGATCTAGAATAAATTTATACTCAACATTTGCCTTGTGTGTATGTTGATCAGTTACACTAAGGTCTTTAAGACCTGCATGCATTTTATGGCAAATGCCTTGTAGTTCCATACAAATACTCACTTCATTATTAAGGATGCGGTCAATGGCTGAACAAAATGTCATCACTTCTATGCTAGACGATTTGTCAAAAGAGCAGCCCATTTCAACCGCAATCTGTATTGGTCAGGATCTTGAGCAATACAATCAATTTCATCCAATTCAATGGCAACATTTTAACGTAACTGAGTTTTTAAATCTGCCTTTTACCCAGCGTTTTGACCTTGGATTTGTGATTCTTGATACTGAAATGATGTTGAGTTTGGATCAGCAGCAGAAAACTCAGATGTTGGTAAAATTGCGTGACCTATTTGCCAAACGCATCGTGGTGGTGAGTAAGTTACACGATGAACAATTATTACGTGCTTTAGGTTTTACTCAGCTCATTGATAAAACCACGCATGAAAGTGATTTTGCTTTATGGCAGTTTAATATTTTGACTTATAAACATATTCCAGATTGGTTTAACTCTAAATTTTGGGCAAATCCTGAAAACTGGGATAAATTCCGTTGGTAACAAATACTTAGCCTGCGAGAAATTGCAAAAATTAACAAACATTTATGATAAATCTGTGTTTTCCCACGTATGCTGTAATTAAGTTTATCTAGGTTTCACTGGGAAAAATAAAATGACAAATTTAAATAATATTGTTGAGATTTTAGCAAAGCAGGCCCTTGGTGGTGCAAACAATCAAAATCAACAAGGTGGTTTGGGTGGTATTTTAGGTTCGGTGCTGGGTCAATTGGGCGCAAATGCAGGCACTCAAAATACCCAAACCAATGCTCAAAACCAAGCGGGTGGTTTGGGGGGAATTCTAGGCTCTGTGTTGGGCCAACTGGGTGGTGCAGCGCAGCCGCAGCAACGTAGTAGCGGTGGTAATGCATCAACCATTTTAGTAGCAGTGTTACCTCTAGTGCTGGCTTGGATTCAAAAACAAGGTGGCCTACAAGGTGCTTTGGATAAATTACGTGGACAGGGCTTGAGCAGTCAGGTTGATGATTGGGTATCTACAGGCCCTGGTGATAATGCTGCTGTGACTAATCAACAAGTACAAAATTTATTTGATGATGCCGAAGTGGAGCAAGTTGCACAAGAAACACAAACTCAGAAACAAGATGTATATAGCGCAATTTCAAGCGTATTGCCGCAAATTATTGACTCATTGACGCCACAAGCTGGACAAACCAATCAGCAAGAAGCGAATGCTGATATTCAACAAGTGATGAATTTGGTCTCAGGTTTCCTTAAGCGTTAATCAAAATATCGATTTAGGTATTTGATTAAATACAAGCCAGTGAACACTGGCTTTTTTATGATTTGAAAAATGATAACAATGTGACGCTAAGATGGATTAAATAAACGGTTCGACACACTGATTTTTTTGCCAATATAGTGTGATTTTTTTTGACGAATCAAAATGATTTTCGACTGAAACTCTAACTCACCAAACTCTGGCTCAACTTGCACATAATGTAGTTGACCAAACTCATCACGTACACGCGCTTGAGCCGAAAAGCCGGGACGGGCATTTCCACTTGAAATGGTGGCTAGACGACCGAGTAAATTAACCGTTTGTTTTTTATATTTGGGTGGGACAACCTGATCCAAACAATGAATCATAAATACCGTAAAGAATATGGCAATGATCAACGCAGGTAAAATTAAATAATAAGCTGGAACGAATTGACCTTCTTTGGCATGGATGCAAAACTGAAGTACATAGCCTGCAAAGCTAAAATTCATCAGTAAGAAGAACAAAATCAGAGTCTTGGAAAATTTGACATTCAATAATGCCAACTCTTGTATGCGCTGAGGAGCGATTCTTTTTAAAACTTGGCTAGGACTAATATTGATATAGTAGCCAATGGTTTCAACCATGCCCAATAACAGTACGGCCAATAAACTTAAATGAAAGGGTATTAAGTTATAGTCTGTTAAAAATGAGGACATGGTTGTATTCCAGTGTTTATTCTTCTGTGAGGTAGATTCCACCATCAGAATGCACGTTAATGTTCACTTTTTCAAGGGCTTGACCTTGGCATGGGCCAGAAATACATTCCCCAGATTCGACCATAAACAGTGCGCCATGTGTTGAGCACTCAATAAATTCTTGGTCACGATCTAGAAATTGATTTTCTAGAAACTCAAGTTCCACGTGCAAGTGTGGGCAGTTATTTTGATAAGCGTAAAACATGCCATCACGTTGGGTGATAAAAATCGTTTCACCTTCAGGCGTTTCGAATGATCGTGCTTCACGTTCAGGCACATCATCCGTCATGCAAATTTTAAACATTAAGCACATTCCTTTTGAAATGATTGTAAAAGCTGAGCATATTCTTCAACTGCTAGGCGTGGACCAAACTGAGCCACAACTTCACTTGAAATCAAGATGGCCAGTTCAGCAGCCGTTTGATAGTCATGACCTGCATTCAGTGCATATAGGAAAGCACCAGCAAATGCATCACCTGCACCATTGGTATCTACTGCGGTAACTTTACGACCTGGCACGGTAAATGTTGCTGCTTCATTATGGATTAAGGCGCCTTTGGCACTTAATGTAATGACAATGTGTTTGCTTAGTGGTTGCAATTTAGCAAGTGCAGCATCTAAATGATCTGTTTCTGTGTACATCAGCGCTTCTTGTTCATTACAGAACAATAAGTCCACGCCATCATCGAGTAACTCATCTAGACCTTGACGTGCATATTGCACCATTGCTGGATCAGATAAGGTCAATGCAATTTGTACACCATTGGCTTTGGCGATTTGACGTGCTTGTTTTACCGCAAGACGCGCGCTATCTGATGTTGAAAGATAACCTTCGATATATAACCATTTCGCAGTATTTAAGCTGCCAAAATCAATTTGGCTATCAGTTAATTCAGCAGTAATACCGAGGTAAGTATGCATCGTACGTTCAGAATCAGGGCTGACCAATACCATACATGTGCCGGTTACACCTTCACTGATTGATTGAGTTGCAGTTTGGATACCTGCGTCGTTTAAACCATTTAGGTAAATTTGACCTAAGTCATCATTGCCGACACGACAACCATAAAATGCAGTTCCGCCTAAAGCACTAAAAGCAACCGAAGTATTTGCTGCAGAACCACCAGAAGCTTGACCTTTATATTCTTGAGTCGCTTTTAGATTGTTATAAAGGGCTGCTTGAGTATCGCCATCAGTCAGTTGCATCGTACCTTTTTGCAGATTGTGTTGAATTAGGAATTCGTCAGAGACTTTAAATTCTTGGTCAATAAGTGCATTACCAATTGCAAAAAGGTCAACAGTTGCCATGTTGTATAATCACATCAAAAAAAATGAAAGTGCTAAGTTTACACGAATGCTCAGGAATGCTGTAGTTTGTTGAAGAAAATTCAATTAAAGGACAGGTGTGTATAAAAATCGGGCAAATCCATTATATTTTTACATTTTTTTTGAATTAGTTGCCGTTTTAATCAGCTTTGCTATTGTGCAAATCGAAAATTTTTACTTTTATAGAGCTATAGGGTGTTCAGACTGAATCAAGATGATTTGGTCATCATAAATAGATAACAGATTAAAAGTGTGAATATATGGAAATTACGATTCGTCCAGCAGAGCAACTTCCTGCTCAAATCGAAAATATTGCTGCTTTGGCGCAGCATGAAGGCTATACATTTATACACCGTTTAATTGAAGAATATCAAAGTGGTAAAAATCGTTTTGACCAAACGGGTGAGCAATTATTGCTTGCTTATGATGGCGATAAATTGATTGCTTGTGGCGGTTTAAATCAGCAATGGGGTGATACTGGTGTAGAAGAACGGATTGGTCGAGTTCGCCGTTTCTATGTGCATCCGCAGTACCGTCAGCATGGCGTGGGTAAGCAGCTATTGGTGGAATTGGAAAAGGGTGCAAAAAAACACTTTTCTGCACTGTGCTTAAATACAGAACTTAAAAATGCTGCAAAATTCTATCAAAAACAGAATTATGTCTATGTTGAAAACCATCCAAATTATAATTATTTCAAATATCTGGTTTAGTTTTAAATCCAAAAATAGACAGTAAACACTATAAATGAAGCATCCGATATCGGGTGCTTTTTTCTTGTGATAATTTTAAAAAAGAGCGCCTTATTTTAAGCAAATTTTTAAGCAAAAATTCATTTTAGTTATCGAAGATATAAGCATCAAAATAACTGCATAGAGTGATGCATATGCAAGTGTATGAGCTACAAGAGTACGTTAAAAAAGTCCCTGAGATTGCCGCACTGTTTTGGTTGACCAAAATTTTTGCGACCACCTTTGGTGAAACCAGTGGTGATGCATTGTCCATGTCCTTAAATTTGGGCTATCTACTCAGTACCTTTATTTTCGCAGGCATATTTATCAGTTTGCTGTATTTTCAAATAAAGTCCAAAGCCTATAAACCTTATTTATATTGGGCCACGATTATTGCCAGTACCACGGTCGGTACGACTTTAGCGGATTTTGTGGATCGTTCTTTAGGGATTGGCTACTTGGGTGGTAGTTTGCTGTTACTGAGTTTGGTGCTCATATCGCTTTTTAGTTGGTATCGAGTCGAAGGATCGATCAATCCAAGTGTAGTGAATTTGCCGCGAACACAGATCTTTTATTGGCTGACGATTACATTTTCTCAAACGCTAGGTACAGCTTTGGGGGACTGGACTTCCGATAGTGCAGGATTAGGCTATAGTGGTGGCATTTGGCTATTTGGTGGTTTAATTCTATTGATGGTGTTGTTGTACTTTTTTAGTCAGGTCTCAAAGACGATTTTATTTTGGGCTACTTTTGTTTTGACACGTCCATTGGGCGCAGTTGTCGGCGATTTTCTAGATAAGCCAATCAGTTCAGGTGGATTGGATTTAAGTCGCTTTATGGCTTCTTTTGTATTGTTATTGGCGATTGTGATTTGTGTCTATTGGTCAACACGAAATGATAGGCAATCCATAAAACCTGTCTAAATGTTTTAGTGCGAAAACAAGTGATTTTTAAAATTAAAGTTCAAGTTGATTAAAACAGTTGGAAATGTTGTTTCGGTGAATCTAGTTATGATTTTTTAAGGTATACTTTGCCTAATTTAAATGAATAGATTAGGAGCACACATGACTGTAGATGTCACTGAAACCATTTCTCAAACTGTACATCCCGCGTTTCAGTTGATTCGTCAACATCATGTTGAAGCTTTAGACATTTTAGTGTCTGAATATAAACACAAAGTGACTGGCGCAGTGCATTATCACTTAGCCACAAACCATGATGAAAATGTATTTTTAGTTGCCTTCCGTACACAGCCGATGGATTCAAAAGGTGAGGCGCATATTCTTGAGCACACAGCACTCTGTGGCTCAGAAAAGTTCCCTGTACGTGACCCATTCTTTTTAATGATTCGTCGTTCCCTCAATACGTTTATGAACGCGTTTACCGCAGCGGATTGGACGGCTTATCCATTTGCAACGCAAAACAAAAAAGATTTCCAAAACTTGTTAGAAGTTTATATGGATGCTGCTTTTGCTGCGAATTTGAACCCGCTTGATTTTGCACAAGAAGGGATTCGTATTGAGCTAGAAAATGGCGAAGCTGTATATAAAGGCGTGGTATTTAATGAAATGAAAGGTGCCATGAGTTCACCTTCAGATCAGTTGTATCACCAACTTGCCCATCATTTATTCCCAGAAACAACTTATCATTACAACTCAGGCGGTGATCCGAAAGACATTCCTGACTTAAGCTATGAAGAGTTAGTAAGTTTCTACAAATCACATTATCACCCAAGTAATGCCGTGTTCATGACCTTTGGTAATGAGCCTGCATATAATTTACAAGAACAGTTTGAAACGCTTGCTTTGTCTAAATTTGAAAAAGGTCAAACGCTGTATTCAAAACCTGAACGTCGTTTAACTGCGCCTGTAACTGTAACTGAAACGTATGCAGTTGATGCTGAAGACCTCAAAGACAAAACCTATCATGTGCTTTCTTGGTTATTGCCAGAAGCAAGTAATATTAAATTACGTTTAGGTATGCGTTTGGTTGAGGGGGTATTGCTTGAAGATTCTGCTTCGCCATTACGTCATTACTTAGAAACCTGTGGTTATGCACAGTCTACTGGTCCATTCATGGGCGTAGATGACTCAAACTATGAAATGACGTTCTACTGTGCAATTCAAGGTTCAAACCCTGAGCATGCAGAACAATTTAAAAATGGCGTGTTTAAAGTATTAGAAGACGTTGCGGCTAAGCCTGTTGACCCGGCTTTAGTTGAGGCGATTTTGCATCAAATTGAATTGCATCAGCGTGAAATCAATGGTGATGGTACACCATATGGCCTAAGCTTAATTCTGAATGGTTTAAGCAGTGCGATTCACCATTCAGACCCTGTGGATGTCTGGGATGTGGATACGGCCATTGAACAAGTGAAGGAAGAGTTGAAAGACCCAATGTGGTTATCTAACTTAATCCAAACTTACTTGCTAGATAATCAACATCGTGTGCAATTAACTTTGGTTCCAGATGCTGAAAAAAATGCGTTGGAAGCGGCAGCAGAAAAAGCACGTTTAAAAGAAATTGTTGCGAACTTAACTGAAGCGCAAAAAGCAGAGATTATTGCGCAGACTGAAGCACTGAACATTCGTCAAGATACCCCAGATGATTTGAACCTATTGCCTAAAGTAGGTTTAGAAGACGTTCCTGCACAATTACAGATTGTACAAGGTCAATTACGCGAAATTATCAGTAATGGATTAGATACACCGTTAAATCTTTACCACGCAGGCACCAATGGTCTTTATTACCAACAAGTTTTGATTCAGATTCCTGATGAAGTGGTGCAATCGCCGTATTTCAACCTCTTGTCGATTTTGATGGGTGAAGTTGGTGCAGGTGAATACGACTACTTAGAGCTACAACAGTTGCAAACAGCTGTGAGTGGCGGTTTAGGTATGGGTGCATCCCTGCGTTCAAAAGTGGACGATAAAGGTCAAATTAGTGCTTGGCTAACGTTGACCACTAAATCATTGGTGAATAATCTTGAAGCAATTCGCTTATTGAAATTGGCTTTTGAACAGCTACGTTTTGATGAGAAAAACCGTATCGTAGAGTTATTGCAACAACGTAAAGCACGTTGGCATTCACGTGTTTCTGGCTCTGGTCATAGCTATGCAATGCAAATTGCAGGTCGTCAACATAGTGCATTGGCGTTACGTGATTATCATAATACAGGCCTAGGCGCGCTGAACTGGTTGTCAGAACTTGTCAGCAAAATTGAGCAAGACGACACGGCTTATAATGCCTTGATTGATGAGCTTAAGTTAATTCACAACCGTTTGCTTAAAGCACCAAAACAATTCTTGGTGGTGTGTGAGGAGCATCATTCAGACAGATTGGTTGAAGAAGTTCAAACCATTTGGGATAAAGTGGCGATTGACGATAACCCACATGATTTAACTCAAGTGAATTTTGCAGATAGCAACAATGACGAAGCTTGGCTCATTCAAGCCAATGTTCAGTTCTGCGCTTCAGCATATCCTGCGGTGGAAGTGTCACATCCAGATGCAGCACCTTTAATGATTTTGGCGGCTTATCTACGTAATGGCTTCTTGCATAGCGCGATTCGTGAAAAAGGTGGTGCTTATGGTGGTGGTGCAAGCTATGACGGCAATGCATGTTCATTCCGTTTCTATAGCTACCGTGACCCACGTTTAGCTGAAACGTTTAAAGATTTTGACGCAAGTGTGCAGTGGCTACTGAATGCTGAACAACAACCTCATCAGCTAGAAGAAGCGATTTTGGGTCTAATTGCCAGCATGGATAAACCGGGGTCACCAGCGGGTGAAGCCATTACAGCTTGTTATGCTTTATTGCATAAACGCACGCCAGCTTTCCGTCAAATGTTACGTGAACGTCTGTTGAATGTGACTTTGGAAGATCTAAAACGTGTTGCTGTGGCGTATTTGGTTGAACAACAACCGACAAAAGCTGTGGTTGCACCGGTGGCTAAGCGAGATGCTTTGGTTGAGCTTGGTTTCGAAATAAAACAAGTGAATTAAAACAAAAAAGGGGTTTTTATGGCGTTCAAATCTCTTGAGCGTACGACATTGCAACTGAGCCTCATTGCGCTCAGTTCAATGTATGTCAGTACTGTAAATGCACAAAATGCGGATGTGGCTGTTAAACCAGCTACCGCTGAAGCATGTGTGGCACTTGAGTCAAATGCAGAGCGATTATCGTGTTATGACGCTTTGTTTAAAGTGCAACCTGCTGAAAAAGAAATGTTGGTTTCTGAGCGTCAAGCCGCACAAGAAATTAAGCCTGAACCGACAGAGAAGCTAACTTTCAAAGAAAAAGTCAGTCATGCGTTTACGGACCGTTTATTTGCTGTAGAAGCACCGAACCTCAATCCAAATCTTTCATTATTGGATAGTCGTTGGGAACTTTCTCCAGAGAGTAAATTAGGGACGTGGAATATTCGCGGCTATCAACCTGTGTATTTAATGCCGGGATATTGGACTTCAGATAAAAATGAACGTCCATCAAGCCCGAATGAAAACAACACGGTACAAGCCGATCAGGAACAAAACCTGAAATCGATGGAAGCCAAGTTCCAATTGTCATTAAAAACCAAAGCTGTTGAAAACTTATTTGGTGATAATGGTGATATCTGGTTGGGCTATACCCAGTCTTCTCGTTGGCAAGTCTATAACGAAGATGAATCTCGACCATTCCGTGAAACCAACTATGAACCTGAAGCCAGTCTGGTTTTTCGTACCAACTATGAACTCTTGGGTTTGAACTGGCGTATGCTGGGCTTAACCTTTAACCATCAGTCTAATGGACGTTCTGATCCCTTATCGCGGAGTTGGAACCGTGTCATGTTAAATCTTGGCTTTGAACGTGACAATTTTGCACTGATGTTACGACCTTGGTATCGTTTTGAAGAAGATACTAAAGATGATAACAACCCAGATATTACCGATTATGTGGGACGTGGGGATTTAACAGCATTTTATCGTCATAAAGATCATGACTTTAGTTTAATGTTACGTCATTCACTGAAAGGTGGTGATGACTCACATGGTGCTGTGCAGTTTGATTGGACTTTCCCAATCAATGGTAAATTACGCGGCACAGTTCAATTGTTTGATGGCTATGGTGAAAGCCTGATCGATTATAACCATCGTGCAACCTATGTCGGTGTCGGTGTGTCATTAATGAATTGGTTCTAATGCTTCGCAAATAAAAAACCACGCTACGGCGTGGTTTTTTATGGCTGAGTGAAAATGTACAAATCAACCGATTTGGATCTCAGAAGGCGGGTGTTTTAAACGACTCTTCTTCGGTGTAGCAATCAGATAAGCTAGTGTTAAGGGTCCAAGGCGGCCTGCGAACATTAATAACATCAGGGCGACTAAACTGGCGGGTTGTAAGTCACTGGTGATGCCACGAGATAGGCCTACTGTACAGGCAGCGGACACTGCTTCAAAGAGTAAGTCTAAAAAGCGTTTGTCAGGTTCGAGTAGCAATAGACTGAAAAAACCAATGAAAATCAACGTTACTGTAATGAAAATCACCGCTAATGCTTTAAAGGTAGTTTTTTCTGAAACAGAATGGTTAAACACACGCAGTTCATCTTCACGTCTTAAAAAACTGACCACACTGAGCACAACAATAATAAACGTCCCGACTTTAATGCCACCAGCTGTACTGAGCGAGCCACCACCAATAAACATTAGTAACATCGTGACGAGTGATGATGCATCGCTCATGCTTTCCATAGGTAAGCTGTTAAAACCCGAAGAGCGTGGAACCGTTGCATGGAACCACGCGTTGAGGGCTTGATCACCTAGTGACATCGTGGCTAAGGTTGCAGCATTATTGGCTTCTAATAACCAAATGGTGATGAAGGCGAAGATATTTAAGCCTGCAATGGTCGATAAAATCAGCTTGCTATTGGTGCTGAGTTTTTTCCAACTTTTATTGCGCTTAATGTCCATCAGTACCAAAAAGCCGATACCACCGATGATATAAAGCAAACTGATGGTAAACGTAATGAAATAACGGTCAGCGAAGCTCATTAAACTATTGGGAAATAATGAAAATCCACCATTATTAAATGCAGAAACACTATAAAAGGCAGCATAGAACAGGGCCTGGTTAAAATTGTATTCTTGCATCCAAGCGATGGTCAAAATAACCGTTCCCACCATTTCAAAAAATAGCGAATACAGCAGTACGCCTTTGATGGTCATGGTCACTTTGGCAAGGCTGGTTTGTCCAATGGTTTCTTGAGCCATAATTTGTTGTTTTAGCCCAATTTTAGGAGACAAACTCATAGCGGCCAATATCGCAAAGGTCATAAAGCCGAGACCGCCGCATTGTAGTAAACCCATAATCACGACTTTACCAAACACAGTATAGGCTTCGCCGACATTCACAACTGAAAGTCCTGTAATGGTCACGGCTGAGGTCGCTGTAAAGAGGGCATTGATCCAACTTAAATCACCATGATGTGAATAAGGGAGTTTTAACAGCAAGGTGCCAATGATAATTAGCCCAAGAAAACCCAATGCCAAAATACTGGGTGGGCTGAGATTAATGGTATTACGCTGTTTATTGTGAAGTTTCATGTTTTTTTACTGTCATCTTGCGTGATTATGTGCAAAAGGAGCTCGACGCTGATTACAAAGTTGCTTTAAAGTGTTTAGCCAGTCGACGTAAATGTTCGAGTAAACCTTCAACCACTAAAATATCGCCTGTTTGTAAAATCAGGTTCGGATCTAAACTATATTGAAGCTCGGTGCCACGTTTATGCAATATTGTCTTCACTTCAGGGACATGATCCATTATTTGATTTAAACGCGTGCCTTGTTGTGATTCTTTAATTTCAACTTTCACCAAATAATGATCATCTTCGAGCACCATGTAGCGGCTCACCATTGGATAACTCAGTGACTGGGCAACACGGACACCCATATCTTCTTCAGGATGGATGATTTTGCTGATGCCTAAATGGGTTAAAATCATGTGATGCGCTTTGGACTTGGCTTTGGCCCAAATTTTGTTGATCCCCATGTTTTTAAGATGGAGCACACATAAGATGCTGGCTTCAATATCTTCACCAATTGCGACAACGACGGCTTCACAATTTTGAATATTGAGTTCTTGTAAAACGTGCTCATCTGTTGCATCAGCAATCACTGCATGGGTCAGTTGGTCCGAAATACTTTCAACAAACTTTTTGTTGCTATCGATTCCAATGACATCGTGTTTTAAACCCATGAGTTCAGTGGCTACAGTTGCGCCAAAACTTCCTAAGCCAATCACAGCGAATTGTGCCATGCCGTATTCCTAAATTATTCTAAAGTTATTGAATATGTTGATGTTAGCTTGTTCAGCCTAGAGCGGCTATGAAAATTTACATAATCCATCTAAACCGAAAAGTTTTAATTTTTAATTTCTTCAGCGTTTTGATAGGCATAAAGTTCAGCAATATTGGGACAATTATCCATAACTTGTTGGTATTTAAAAATTTCATAGCCTAGTTTATTTTTTAGAATATATTGAAATTGATGTTGATCTTCTTTAATGACATTTAGAGTGGCTTTACGAACAAGCTCGGAATTATTCTTTAAACGGTTTAAGCCATCGCATGAAAATTCACGGATGATGGCTTGAACAGGTTCTGGAGCGGTTTGATCATTTAGCTCATCAAAGCGAATATATACAATATAATTTGGATATTGATTCAGCATTTCAGCCTGCGCGGTATATCCGTAAATATTTTCTAGATTTTGCGTACGGGACTGATTTGGAATTTGTTTCATACTTTGACGAATCTTATCTTCCTCTTGCTTAAGTTGATAAGCTGGATATACATAAAAATACCCACCTAAACCCACAATAGCGATCATTAATAAGGCATAAATATTCAACTTTAATTATCCATTTTGTTTTATTTTCAATGGATTATAGTGTGTGATGAATTTAACAACAATGACAGCGTTGATGAATTAAATTGATGAATATATTTATTTTGATGTAGAAAAGAATTGATGCAAATAAAAAAGCTGGAATCTAGATTCCAGCTTTTTTATAGAAGTCTCATTTATTTCAAGAAACGTTGATAACCGAGATTATTTGTAATCTCAACATATGGGTAGGTAATATTTTCCAATGTTTCAATCAAACCATCAGGGTTTTGTTTGGCATCCGTTGCTTCCATACCCACCAATACACGACCTTCCGCAGCACCGTGGTTACGGTAGTGGAATAGGGTGATGTTATGTGTAGGTCCAAGACGTTCTAAGAAAGTCAGTAGTGCGCCCGGACGTTCAGGGAATTCCACGCGGAATAGGCGTTCATTTTCAATATCGGCATGACCGCCAATTAAATAACGGATATGCAGTTTAGCCACCTCATCATCAGAAAGATCGTCTACATCGTATTGGAATTTTAAGGTTTCAAAAATTTCCTGACGTTCTTTTTCGCCATTTTTGAGACTGATACCCACAAATACTTGAGCGGCACTTGAGTTGCTTGCGCGGTAGTTAAACTCAGTGATGTTACGGCCTTGTAGCGCGCGGCAGAATTGGAGGAATGAACCTTTTTCTTCTGGAATGGTCACAGCAAAGATCGCTTCTTTGCGTTCACCCAGTTCAGTACGTTCCGCAATGTAGCGCAGACGGTCAAAGTTCATATTGGCGCCGCATACAATCGACACCATATTTTTGCCTTCTAGACCATGCTCTGCAACATACTTCTTGATACCTGCAAGCGCCATTGCACCAGATGGTTCAACAATGCTACGGCATTCATCAAAGGTATCTTTAATCGCTGCACAGATTTCATCTGTATTTACCAGTACAACTTCACGCTCAACAATTGGGCCTGAGTTATCTGATTTTTGTAGCTGAATCACTTCAAATGGTTTTTCACCAATTTGTGCAACTGCTGTACCGTCGGCAAATAAACCTACAGATGGAAGAATGACACGTTCATTAGCTTCAAAGGCTGCTTTTAAACATGCTGATTCGTCATATTCAACAGGAATGACTTTAACATGCGGTGCCACATCACCAAGATAAGCAGCTACACCGGCAATTAGACCGCCACCGCCAACAGCAACAAATACATAGTCTACATCACGCCATTGACGCAAAATTTCGTTGGCAATGGTTCCTTGACCGGCCATAACGAGTTCGTCGTCATAAGGTGGAATAAAGGTCATACCTTCATCTTTTGCACATTGGATTGCATATTTATTGGCTACGTCAAAAGAATCACCATGCAGAACTACTTCACCGCCTAAGCGTTTAACCGCTTGTACTTTAATGTCTGGTGTGGTTTTAGGCATAACAATAATGGCGCGGATACCCAACTTTTTACCAGATAACGCCACGCCTTGAGCATGGTTACCTGCAGAAGCAGTAATAACGCCACGTTCCAACTGAGATTTCGGTAATTGACTAATACGGTTGTAGGCACCGCGTAGCTTGAAAGAAAAGACAGGTTGTAAATCTTCGCGTTTAAAGCGAATGTTATTGTTTAGTTTTTCACTAATTCGTGGCGCTGCTTCGAGTGGGGTTTCGATTGCAACGTCATAGACCGTTGCCTGTAATATTTGTCGAACCAAACGAGACAGCATGTTAATTTTCCATCTAACAGTTTAAAATAGGGGTTTATTGTAACAAACCCCTGTACATTTGGGCTGAAAAATCAGCGTCTAATGTCAAAAAATAGTTGAGCCAAGTTATGAGTCTGTATGCAACCCAAGATGAAAAGAAACAAGCTGCTGCAAAAGCTGCGTTAAAGCATTTGCCAAAGGGCGGTATTTTGGGTGTTGGTACAGGAAGTACTGTGAACTTCCTCATCGAATTATTGCCAGAGCTTCAACTCGAAGCTGCGGTTGCCAGTTCTGAAGCAACTGCACAACGTTTGAAAAAATTAGGCATTGAAGTGGTTGATATGAACCACGTTGGCGGTTTGGATGCCTATGTGGATGGTGCGGATGAAATTGACCGTCATATGCACATGATTAAAGGCGGCGGCGCTGCGTTGACTCGTGAAAAAATCGTGGCATCTATTGCAAAAAAATTCGTTTGTATCGTTGATGACTCTAAATGGGTTGAGCAATTGGGTCGCGAATTTCCACTTCCTGTAGAAGTGATTCCAATGGCACGTTCTGCTGTTGCGCGTAAAATCGTTTCTTTAGGCGGTGATCCTGTTTACCGTGAGGGTGTGTTAACGGACAACGGCAACGTAATTTTAGACGTACACAACTTAAATATCCTAAATGCTTTAGAGCTTGAAAAGACTTTGAATGACATTCCGGGTGTAGTGTGTAACGGCATCTTTGCTTTGAACAAAGCGGATATTGCTGTTGTTGCAACTGATAACGGTATTGAAGAGCGTACTGCGGTTTAATCTATAGAAAATTTAATTGTAAATTGAGTTTCGATTTATATTAAATTTCTAATGGAAGTTCCCTCTCCTTTGAGGAGAGGGTTAGGGAGAGGTCAATTTAAAAGTCCCCTCATCCTAACCTTCTCCCTTAGGGAGAAGGGACTCCTAATATATTTTTGAAAATATTTAAAATTCAATTTTATGCATTATTAATAAGCTTTTAAAAAGAATAAATGACACCAAACCTTCCTGAAATTCAAATCACCCGAAAATTACGTGCCACACGCTTAAGGCTGCGTGTAGAACCAACTCAAATTAAATTAACGGTTCCCCAGTTTTGTACACAGCGCCAAGTTCAAGATTTTCTTAAACAATCGGAACAATGGATGATTGAGACATGGCAGAAGCAGCAGGAAAAAACAGGGCAGATTGATAAAACGCTACCAGTAGAATTAAAACTATTCAATTTAGAGCAGCCTCTAAGCATTGTTTATAAAGTACAAAAAAACTCATTCATCTTAGATGAAGAAAAGCATCAGCTTTTCATCAGTGTTCGGCAGCCTGAGCAATATTTAAAAAGCTTTGTGATTGCTTATGCCAAAGAGTATTTACCAATTTATTTAAAGCAAGTGAGCAGTGAGACAGGTCTGAAGTTTAATCAGTGTGCAGTACGTCAGCCCAAAACCCGCTGGGGCAGCTGTTCTGCAAAGCATGACATTATGTTGAATAGTGGTTTGGTGCTTTTTCCGCAGGAAATCACACGCTACGTGGCAGTGCATGAATTGGCACATACCAAGCACTTTGATCATAGTCTGAATTTTTGGGAGGAGGTGGAGAAGCATGATTCAAACTATAAAGATCATCGGAAAACTTTAAAAAGTACACCGATGCCTTGGTGGTGGAATATTGTTTGAGGTTAATTTTTTATTTTAAAAATTAATGCAAAATGCGGTAGCTTTTGATTAATACAAAAATTATTAACAGAAGTATTAAAAAGAAGCAATTTTCAAATGAAAAGGCTTCTGCAAGATATAGTTTGTAATGAACGATAATAACAATAAGTAAGGTTACGCCGATGATGTAAAGCATATTGGTATGGTTAATATTGAAATTGTGTTTTATTAAATTTAACTAATTATTATATTCTAATTCCAAATATCCATTGTCTTGCTCTTGCTACTTTACGAAATCTTTATTTCCGCGTAAGTGTAGAAACTGAATTATGATTATTTTCTCATGGTAATAATTAGAGTTTTTACTCCACTATTTTATTGAGATAATTATAAATAATTTAAAAAAGTTGTTATATAAGTCACATTTTATTGTTGTTTTGTGAAGCTTTGTTGGTATTATGTGTTTGGGTTGGGGCGTGGTTTTGAGCACATTGTCTGATTGGTTAAAAACCAATCTGGAATGTTCTAATGTATTGATATTTATTCATTGTATTTTTTACGTGCGCTTTCAGTTTGTTTTCTCTCCAGGCGTTATTGTCTGACGCTTAAAGCATTTGTATATGGTTACTCATGATCGTAGCAGTGTTGCTACACGGTTTTATATTTCTGTACGCGTTAAATTTGTTATTGCTTTCATTGGGGCTTGTCTTTGGACATATTTTTCATTATGGATGGCTGAAAATTGGATTAGAGATTTAAGTGAATTAATTGGCTCTGTAGCAGCAATATTTTTTATTTTCGGCATTGCCATTATCCCTGGATTTATGAATTCCTTTGCCGCACTAAGTTTGTTGATGGATAAAAGGCCTAAACGACAAATTTTAGATGTATATCCGAATATTACAATTCTCATAGCTGCATACAATGAAGAATCTTCTATCCTAGACACGCTTCAAAGTGTGGATCGACAAAATTATCCAGGTGGACTGCAAGTCATTGTGATTAATGATGGTTCTAAAGATAGTACTGCACAATTGGTAAAACAGGCTGAAGCTCAGTATTCATGGCTGACTTTATTGGATTTAACCCAAAATGCGGGTAAGGCTCATGCCTTAAATGAAGGGTTGAAATTAGCCAAACATGATTTGGTGCTCACCGTTGATGCAGACTCTTACTTACACCGTATTGCGTTGCAATGCATTGTGGAGCGCTATGTTGCAGATCCGCCGAATACACGCGCTGTTGCAGGTAAAATTTTGGTACGAAATTCACGTCAAAATTTACTGACAAAAACGCAAGAGTGGGATTATTTTTTTGGGAATTGCAGCGACAAAACGCTTACAGTCTTTATATCAAGGCACCTTGGTTGCTCAAGGGGCATTTTCAATTTATGACCGTAATGCACTTGTTGAAGTGGGGGGTGGCCTGAATGTGTAGGTGAGGATATTGTACTTACTTGGGCTCTGCTCAGAGCAGGTTACCGTGTTGGACATTCGGAGGATGCCTGTGTATTTACCAATGCGCCGACGGAACTCAACGTTTTTGTTAAACAACGTCAGCGTTGGGCACGTGGCATGATGGAGGCTTTTATTAAGCATCCTGGTATTTTGATTAAGCCGCGGTTATCTACATTCTTTATTCATTGGAATGTGCTGTTTCCATGGTTAGACATTGCCTTTACCTTTGGTTTTATTCCTGGAATTATTTTAGCATGTTTTGGTCATTTTTGGATAGTTGGCCCAATGACTTTGGCTCTCTTACCTATGGCTTTTTTGTTGGGTTTTCTCAATTACAGTATTGAAAAGCGTATGTTTAAAACTATGGGTCTTAAAATACGTAAAAACCTAACGGGTTTTTTTATTTATGTTTTGGCTTATAGTTTCTTGTTGCAACCAGCAAGCATTTTAGGCTACTTGGACGAAATTTTGAAAACACGTAAAAAATGGGGTACTAAATGAAATTTAGCAACGTGAACTTTGGTTTCTCATTATGCTTTTTGTGCGTACTTTCAAGCTATGTACAGGCGGGTGAAACGTCAGACAGCCAAGCTTTAGATTGGGCTGCGGGTACTGAGTTTTTCATTAGCCATGATAGTGAAGGTTTTGAAACGAAAAAATTATCAGCTGAAGTTTTTCCTCAATATAACAATGCAAATGATTATTTAGGCGCACGTTTTAGTGCCTATAATTATAAAATTGATGATTGGAAAAGCGATGCTTATAAAGTATCAATCATTGCTAAAAATGTAGAAGCTGCAACTGCAAATGGATGGACGCTTGAAGCTGGGGTTTTTGAACAAAATGACCATACCTTAGCCACCTTTGATGGTAGCTATCGTCAACCATTAACTAAAAGTACTGCAGTTGAAGTATTTGCAAATCGTGATTGGGTCGAAACACGACCAGCTTTAGAGCACGGTATTCATTTTACCTATTTGGGTGGCGCGGTTGATCAGCAAATAGGGCCACATGTTACCGTGGTTGGTTTGGCTGCAACACAGCTTTTCTCTGATGACAATCGCCGTGATCATGGTCGCTTAAAATTAATCTATCAGCCATCCTTAGAACACGGCTTAACATTACAGGCGCGATACCGTATGTATCGAAGTGATGCGAATGATGTTGCAGGTTTGTATTTTAATCCTAAAGATTATGAAGAAAGTATGCTGGCACTGGGGTGGCGTAAACGATTCAGTGGTTGGACGATGGGTATGACCGTTGGGTATGGTCGAGAAAAAGTGGCTGATGCACCAAGCCAGTCAACAAAACTGCTGGAACTGAACATACAGAGTCCAATTCATCAAAACCAATTTGTGCGCTTAAATGCGGGTTATAGTAACAGTGCTTCATATTATGGTGCCGATTATAGCTATCGTTATTTAATGGGCGAATGGGTGCTTAAATTTTAGTAAATTTATTATGAGTTAAAACCAGATGCTAGCTTGGATTCTTTATGATAAAGAAAATGCTAATTTCAACTAATAACTAAGCAAAACAGTTCAGAAATCCTCAACTTCCTGTCATACTACGCAGTCATTAAATGGATACTTTGAATTGAGGTAATGAGCGTGATTTCAGTAGGTATTGTCGGCGGTACAGGTTACACAGGTGTTGAATTACTGCGTATTTTACTGCGACACCCAAATGCAGAAGTGAAAGTTTTAACTTCGCGTACTGAAAATGGCCGCCGTGTGGATGATATGTTCCCAAGCTTACGTGGACATACAGACCTTTGCTATTCAGATCTTAATATTGAAGAACTAAAACAATGTGACGTTGTATTTTTTGCGACGCCGCACGGTGTAGCAATGAAACACGCAGAAGAGTTAGTTGCTGCAAATACTAAAGTGATTGACCTTGCTGCTGACTTCCGCTTGCAGGACTTAGCTCAATTTGAAAAATGGTATGGCCTCGACCATGCTTGCCCAGAATTATTAAAAGAGTCAGTTTATGGTTTGTCTGAATTAAACCGTGAAAAAATTCAAAAGGCTTCAGTGATTGGTAACCCAGGTTGTTACCCAACAACTGTTCAGCTCGGTTTAGCGCCAGTATTAAAAGCTGAAGGATTAGTGAAACCTGAAAGCATTATTATTGATGCAAAATCAGGTGTGTCTGGTGCAGGTCGTAAAGCCAGCCTAGGTATGATCTATTCTGAAAATGCCGATAACTTTAAAGCTTATGGTGTAGCGGGTCACCGTCATCATCCTGAAATTGTAGAAGCCTTAGAAAATATTTCAGGTCAAAAAGGTGTGTTTAACGAAATTTTATTCGTACCGCATTTAGTACCGATGATTCGTGGCATGCTCAGCACTATCTATATTGATTTGACTGACGCAGGTGCTTCTGCGGATTTACAAAGCATATATGAACAGTTCTATGCCAATGAGCAGTTTGTAGATGTTATGCCTGCAGGAAGCTCACCTGAAACACGTACTGTGCGTGGTGCGAACCAATTACGTATTGCGATTTGCAAACCTCAGCCGAAAAAATTAGTGATTTTGGTGGCTCAAGACAACTTGGTGAAAGGTGCAGCAGGTCAAGCCGTACAAAATATGAACTTGATGTTTAGTTTTGCTGAAAATGCAGGACTTCAAGGCATTGGTTTATTACCATAAGAAACGATTTAAAACTTCACACACATTTAAAACTGGATTTAAATGTGTGCCTTGAGTGAACTAAAAATAAGAGATGACGATGTCGAATACAGAATCTAATTTCAAGTCAGAACCTGAAAACAGTGAAAAAACGCCTTTTATGAAGACGAATATGCCACTGGCGATTGGTGCAGTTGTACTTGCATTGAGCAGCGGTTTTCTCGGATATAGTATCGGTCATCGTCAGGGCTTAACTGTGGTCGGATATGATGCAGATGCAGAGCAACTTGTTGATGTAGTGCAAAAGCAAAAAACTGAATTAGCAGGCCTGAATAAAAGTTTGAATGCGGCAATCCAAGAGCGTGATGTCGCTGTAAGTAATTCAAATGATTTATATTTGGCTGTTAAAAAAGCACGTGATGATCAAGAGTTAACAGGTAATTTGGGTGTTTTGTATCGTGAAGTATTGCGCCAACGTGGTGGTATGCCGCTTGCAGTACAACATTTAGCGATTAAACCATTACCTGAAAATGCGTATGAATACCAACTTGATCTCGTTCAAGTAAGTCCGTCAAAAAGTAATGTATCTGGAAGTGTTGAGCTGCGTCTAATTAAGGGTACAGAAGTACTTGTAGTGCCTTTAGAAGACAAAAACTTTAACTTTAGCGAAAGTGAGCGACTCACTGGACGTTGGACCATGCCAAAAGGCTTTAGTCCAGACTTTATTGAAGTGCGTTTAAGCGGTTCTAAACCCGTTATTCGCCGTTTTAGCTGGTCGAAAGGTCAGCCTGTTGAAAATCAATCTGCCTTCCTTTCAGAAATTCCTCAAACTGAAGCAAGTGCAAACTAAGTGTGAAACCTAAATCCTATGCGAACCAATAAGCGTCAAACGTGTTTATCTGACATTAAAAATTCATTTTACCAATCTGGTTTAGTGGACTGGCATCTAAACCCGACTCTCAGCCAAGGTACGCAGGATGATGGTGATTCAGACATTCAAGTATTGACTGCGCCACCTGAGTTAAAGCGTCCTCCTATGTATGCTGTCGTTTTAATGAACGATGATTACACCCCAATGGACTTTGTAATTGAAATTTTACAACAATACTTTGCTTTGAATCTTGACCAAGCCACTCAAGTAATGCTAACTGTACATTATGAAGGAAAGGGTGTTGCAGGGGTTTATCCGCGAGACATCGCAGAGACTAAAGCAAATCAGGTCAATAATTACGCTCGGTCGCAAAGTCATCCATTACTTTGTCAGATTGAGCCAAAAGATTAATAAGGGGATTACATGCTCAGTCGTCAATTAGAAGTATCACTACGTTTGGCTGTCAGCATGGCTCGTCAAAAGAGACATGAATTTTTGACGGTAGAACATTTATTATTGGCTTTACTGGATAATGATTCCGCTGTTAATGCATTGAAAGCATGTGGCGCAGACATTATTGTGCTTCGCAAAGAACTTGAAGAATACGTAGAACAACATACCCCAAAGCTTGGCGAAAATAGCGATCAAGCACCACATCCTACAGAAAGTTTTGATCGTATTTTGCAGCGTGCAATTTTCCATGTGCAATCGAGTGGAAATGACCGCACTGTAGAAGGTGCAGACATTTTAGTTGCGATGTATTCAGAGCGTGATTCATTTGCGGTGTATTTACTTAAACGCCATCAAATCAACCGTTTGACATTAACGCAGTATTTGTCACATGGCACACGTAAAGATGAAGTCCAAGCCGAAGAGGAAATCGAAGAGCTCGATGGTGAAAGCACTACGTCTTCAAATTCTGGCCCATTAGAGCTTTATACGACCAATCTCAATGTTGAAGCTCAAAAAGGCAAAACAGATCCACTGATTGGTCGTGAAAAAGAGATTGAACGTACAGCTCAAATTCTATGCCGTCGCCGTAAAAACAACCCACTTTTGGTGGGTGATCCGGGTGTAGGTAAAACTTCGATTGCTGAAGGATTGGCTTGGCTCATTGTAAATGGTAAAGCACCTAAACCGCTTGAAAATGCAGAAGTGTTTAGTTTAGACATTGGTGCTTTAGTTGCAGGAACTAAATACCGTGGTGATTTTGAAAAGCGTTTAAAACAACTGCTAAATGCCTTGAAGAAAAAGCCCGAAGCTATTTTATTTATTGATGAAATTCACATGATCATCGGTGCAGGCTCAAGTATGGGTAGCACGATGGATGCATCGAACCTCATCAAGCCAGCTTTGGCGAATGGTACTTTACGTTGTATCGGTTCAACGACTTTCCAAGAATACCGTCAAGTTTTTGAAAAAGATCATGCATTATCTCGTCGTTTCCAAAAAATTGATGTCAATGAACCATCTATTTCAGAAACGATTGATATTCTGCGTGGCTTAAAAGGCAAATTTGAAGAATTCCATCATGTGAAATACGAAGATCAAGCGTTGGTTTCTGCGGTAGAACTATCTGCGAAATTTATCAATGATCGTTTCTTGCCTGATAAAGCCATTGATGTGATTGATGAGGCGGGTGCACAGCGTCGTTTAAAAGCTGAGCAAGATGATACAGTCATTTCAGTTGAAAACATTGAAGATATCGTTTCGAAAATTGCGCGTATTCCACCAAAAACTGTCTCTAAAGATGACAAGAGCGTTCTTGAAAATCTAGAGCGTGATCTGAAACGTGTGGTGTTTGGTCAAGATGAAGCGATTGAAGCGCTTGCATCTGCGATTAAATTATCTCGTGCAGGTCTTAAAGCACCAGATAAGCCAGTGGGTAATTTTGTCTTTGCTGGTCCTACAGGTGTGGGTAAAACTGAAGTCACTAAGCAATTGGCAAAATTATTAGGCGTTGAACTTGTACGTTTCGATATGTCGGAATACATGGAACGTCATGCCGTATCTCGTTTAATTGGTGCGCCTCCGGGTTATGTAGGTTTTGATCAAGGTGGTTTGTTGACCGACGCGATTCATAAGAATCCGCATTGCGTACTTTTACTAGACGAAATTGAGAAAGCACATCCAGATGTCTTTAATTTGTTATTACAAATTATGGATCATGGTTCATTAACGGATAACAATGGTCGTAAGTCTGACTTCCGTAACGTCGTGTTAGTGCTGACTACAAATATTGGTGCGGAATCAATTTCACGTGTGAGCATTGGTTTCATGGATCAAGATAACAGTAATGACAACCAAGACGCGATGAAAAAAGCCTTCTCTCCAGAGTTCCGTAACCGTTTAGATGGTGTCATTCAATTTAAAGCATTGCCAACAACCGTTATTGAAAGTGTGGTTGATAAGTTCTTAACAGAGCTTCAGGCACAGTTAGATGATAAGAAGGTGGTTCTTGAAGTTGATCAAGATGCACGCGAATGGATGGCCGAGCAAGGATATGATCGCTTGATGGGCGCGCGTCCAATGCAGCGTTTAATCCAAGAGCATTTGAAAAAACCGCTTGCTGAAATGATTTTGTTTGGTGAACTTGCGGAACATGGCGGCAATGTTGCTGTTTCAGTGAAGAAAGAAAATGGCAAAGCTGTGGGCTTAAAACTCGAAGTGTTTGAAGACCAAACCGCTGAACCTGCTTAAGTAATTTAATTAACGAAAAACCCGTGCTTGCACGGGTTTTTTATATTTATTCGACGCTAGATTTGGGTTTCTCAATGATGGACATACCATTAACAAAAGTGCTGACCACATTTGGTTTATTTGCACTGACAGCACTGATGGAAATTTTAGGCTGTTACTTCCCATATTTGATTTTAAATCAGCAAAAATCGCAGTGGTTATGGATTCCAACAGCGCTTGCATTGGCTGCATTTGTTTGGTTATTAACGTTGCATCCAGCAGCTTCGGGTCGTATCTATGCAGCCTATGGCGGAATCTACATTTTCTCTGCATTGCTGTGGTTGCGTTTTGTCGATCACGTAGTTCTAACACGTTGGGATATGCTAGGTGGCGTCATTGTGTTGGTGGGCGCAGCTGTGATTGTATTACAGCCTCAAGGTTTAATTCGTTAAGTTAAACAATGCAAAAGTTAAACCAAGAGCTGTAAGAAATTAGATATTTATTTAAATTTGCACTCTGTATTTTTAATGATAATTTCGTATTGATTGCTACCCGAGCTTAGATCCATTTCAATTTTATATGGATTAACACGTTGAAATTGATGCTCGAATAGTAATTCACAGTTTTGGAGTGAATTATGCTTGATGAGTTGCTTCACCTTATGTTCACCGACTGATTGTTCAAATTGCGCAAAATCAGGGGTAGTGATAATACCATCAATTTCAATCTTATCCGCTTCAATTTCCATTTTTTCCATCAACATATTCTGATCAACTTGATAGGGAAGAGTGCGTGAATCTTCATCACTAATAGCAGCCAGTATTTCGTTTAAACCTGTTTTATTTTTAATTTTAAAATTGCTATCTAAAATCTGATTTTTCACCAAGTATTGATCTAATTCACTTGGTTCACCAGCAAAGCTAAAAGTAGATAAGCTCAATCCAAGAGCCAATAAGCAAATATTTCTTAAACGCATAATCTTAATCACTTATAAAAGTTATGGTTTTATTAAAGCATGCAAAAACAAAAAAAGCACCCGAAGGTGCTTCATTTATCTAAGTAAAACCTTAGTCTTTTTTAAGATTTTCGTTAATTAAGAATTCAACAAGTGCTTTTTGTGCATGTAAGCGATTTTCAGCTTCATCCCAAACCACAGCATTTTTGTGGTCAAGCATATTTTCAGAAATTTCTTCGCCACGATGCGCAGGTAAGCAGTGCATAAATAGGCAGTCAGCGTGAGCAAGATCCATCAGGCGTTCATTCACTTGATAATCAGCAAACGCTTTTTCACGAATTTTTTGCTCTTCTTCTTGGCCCATACTTGCCCAAACATCTGTAACGATTAAATCTGCATTAACTGCAGCATCTTCGGCAGAATCAACAAGTTCCACACAGTGTGCAAATTCAGATAGAAATTCTGCTTTAGGTTCATAGCCCTTAGGTGCAGCGATTTTTAATTTAAAGCCCCACATATGAGCCGCTTCAATATATGAGTTACACATATTGTTGCCATCACCAATCCAAGCAACCGTTTTACCTTCAATAGAACCACGGTGTTCAACAAATGTTTGAACATCGGCAAGTAATTGGCAAGGGTGGTGATCATCTGTTAATGCATTGATGACAGGAACTTTTGAATAAGAAGCAAAACGTTCAACAATGTCATGACCAAAAGTACGAATCATTACAATATCAAGCATGCTTGAAATCACGCGTGCAGAATCTTCTACTGGCTCGCCACGCCCTAATTGAGAGTCGCGAGATGAAAGGAAAATTGCACTACCACCAAATTGGCTCATTCCTGCTTCAAACGATACACGTGTACGGGTGCTCGATTTCTCAAAAATCATGCCCATGACTTTACCAACGAAAGGTTGGAAAACTTCATTGTTATGCTGTTTGCGCTTGAGTTCGATACCGCGCTGTACAATTTGATTAAGTTCTAAAGTCGATAAATCGCGTAAAGTTAGAAAGTGACGTAGAGCCATTGTTACTCCACAATAATTGCTGAATCAAAAAACAAAACAACAATTAGTTGTTGGTTGGTTAGAGAAATAGGAATCGATTAATATACTATAAGAGAGGTAAATTGCAAAAAATCTAGCGCTTTTGGTGACCGTCTAGGAAACGATCGACGCAATAACTGATGTAATTGATGGTTTCTTGATCATTTTCATCAATGGTGATGCCCATGAGAACGCGCCATTCTAAATTTCGCAAAATTCCAAAATAAAATTGAGCCGAAAACAGCGGGTTTTCACAATACAGCAAACCGTGTTGATGCGCTTGATTTAAAATTTCTGCAACGGTGTTCTGAATTTGTTTTGGGCCTTGCTCATGAATATAACGTGCTATTTCAGGATTACGTCCTGTTTGTTCTAAGACTAACCGCATAAATGCCGCATTTTCAGGCATCACGATATGCTGATGAAAGTCACTTAAAGTATTGATGAGATAAGCACGAATATCGGTGTCAGGGCTGACTGTAAATGGTAGGCAAATATCTTTGAAAAATAAGCAGCGACGATAGTCACAAATAGCCTTAAATAACCCGTCTTTATTACCAAAATATTTATAGATTGACGCTTTTGAACCACCCGCATGATTCACGATGTCATCTAATGAAACTGCATCAAACCCACGTTTTAAAAAAAGCTCCGTAGCACTTTCTAAAAGCGCAACACATCGTTCATGTCCGCGCCGCGTTTGTGGCTGGTCATGCGTTAAAGGTTCAATGTGTATTAAATCTTGCATAAAGTGATAATATTTAACAAAAAAAGAGCTGAGCTGACGATAATTATAGCAAAAAATTCAGTTCTTTTCTGCTTTGCTCATAAATAAGAGATCTTTGACTAAAGAATAACAACAGATAGGTGACAAGTGAAATATTTGACTAAAGTTTTAGAGTTAATATTCTACAAAGCCATAGAGTTGGAAAAAAATATGGATATACTCAAACTTCGAAAATTAAAGTAAATGCCGTGGAAAGGAATATGACACAACAAACGTCTGCAGGCTTAAGATTTAGACAAGCATTGGAAATCGAAAAACCATTACAAATCATTGGCACAGTAAATGCCTATGCAGCAATGATGGCAAAAGAAGTTGGCTATAAAGCCATATATTTATCTGGTGCAGGTGTTGCGAACTATTCATATGGTTTACCTGACTTAGGCATGACCAGTTTAGATAATGTTTTGGAAGATGTTCGTCGTATTACTGAACGTGTAGATACGCCATTGCTTGTCGATATCGATACAGGTTGGGGCGGTGCATTTAATATTGCCCGCACTGTGAAGCAAATGATTGCTGCGGGTGCAGCAGCGGTTCATATCGAAGACCAAGTGGCACAAAAGCGTTGTGGTCACCGTCCGAACAAAGAAATTGTGACGCAGCAGGAAATGGTTGACCGTATTAAAGCTGCAGTCGATGCAAAAACCGATTCAAACTTTGTAGTGATGGCACGTACAGACGCATTACAAAAAGAAGGTTTGCAAGCAGTGATCGACCGTGCATGTGCATGTGTAGAAGCAGGCGCAGATGCCATCTTTGCTGAAGCGATGACTGACATTACCATGTATAAAACAGTCTGCGATGCAGTTGGTGTCCCTGTACTGGCAAACATTACAGAGTTTGGTGATACCCCTTACTACACCAAAGAAGAACTAGGCGAGCAAGGCATTTCAATGGTGCTTTACCCATTATCACCAACACGTGCAATGCAAAAAGCAGCACTCGAAGTGATGCATGCGATCCGCAATGACGGTACACAAGTCAATGTACTGGATAAAATGCAACAACGAAAAGAACTCTATCAATTCCTCGATTATCATACTTTTGAAAACACCTTAGATAAATTGTTCACTGAAGGAAAATAAAAAATGGCTGAAGGAAAAGTACTCACGGGCGCAGGACTGCGCGGACAAGTAGCTGGTAAAACTGCATTGTCAACTGTAGGCAAAAGTGGTGCGGGCTTAACCTATCGTGGTTATGACGTTCAAGACTTGGCAGAAAACTGTCAGTTTGAAGAAGTCGCGTACCTCATTTTCTTTGGTGAATTACCAACAACAGAACAGCTTGCAGCATATAAAGCCAAACTCAAATCATTGCGTCAATTACCGCAGGCGTTGAAAGAGGTGTTAGAACGCATTCCTGCTGACTCGCACCCAATGGATGTGATGCGTACAGGCGTTTCAATGTTAGGTAACCTTGAAACTGAAAAATCATTCGATGAACAACAAGATGTTGCAGATCGTATTTTGGCAACGCTTCCTGCGATCATCTGCTACTGGTATCGCTTCAGCCATGATGGTGTACGTGTAGAAGAAAACACCGATGATGATTCAATCGGCGCTCAATTCTTACATTTACTGCGTGGCGAAAAACCAAATGAATTGCATGAGCAAGTGATGAACGTGTCACTGATTTTATATGCAGAGCATGAATTTAATGCCTCTACATTCACAGCGCGTGTATGTGCATCAACATTGTCTGATATGCATTCTTGTATTACAGGTGCAATTGGTTCACTTCGTGGTCCATTACATGGCGGTGCAAACGAAGCTGCAATGGAAATGATTGAAAACTGGACGTCTCCAGAAGAAGCTGAGCGTGAAATGTTGGGTAAACTTGAGCGTAAAGAAAAGATCATGGGCTTTGGTCATGCGATTTACAAAGATAACGATCCACGTAATGGCATTATCAAGAAATGGTCTGAACGCCTAGCAAAAGACGTCGGTGATACTGTACTTTATCCTGTATCAGTGCGCTGTGAAGAAGTGATGTGGCGTGAGAAGAAATTATTCTGTAATGCAGATTTCTTCCATGCATCTGCATATCACTTCATGGATATTGCAACCAAACTATTCACGCCAATCTTTGTAATGTCACGTGTAACGGGTTGGGCAGCACACGTTATGGAACAACGTGCAGACAACCGTATTATTCGCCCAAGTGCTGATTATACAGGTCCTGAACTACGTAAAGTTGTGCCGATTGCAGAACGTTCAGCGGCATAATTTTGAAGTGTAATAAAAAAGCCTCAAAAGAGGCTTTTTTATTATTTGGTATTTGAGTTAACAATCTATTTGGTTAGTAAAACCGGATCTTCAACGCTATATCCTGTTTCAAATGGAATCCCTAGATATTTAACAGTCACTAAATAAAAGGGCTTTTGCATTACACGATAAGTTTTAGAGATTTTTAAACCTTCTTTATAGGTCTCAGCATTTTGTACAGCGCTTTTATACTGCGAATTTTTAACACGATATTGATAGGTCCATTTATCAATGGTTTCATTCGGGTCATACCATGATTTTGCAGTGCCATTCATGGTTGTTAATAACTGTATTCGAGCATTATTGTTATTTACTGGTGTTAATTTGACTACACGTTTTTTTATTTTCGCGATTTCTTTATCAAACTGGGTGCTGTCTTGATCGTAATCAATCCGTTTTGTCTTTGGATTAATATACAAAGACTTCACTGTAATTAATTGCGTCGGTTTTTTGCTATCTAATTGATAATAATATAATTGCGGTAAACGACCACGACCATCTTCAAAATGACGCATTAAATAGATTTTTTGGTCTTTTTTATCAAAACCTAAAACCTCAATGGTTTGAGGGCCGCCTACCGTCGCGAAAGCAGAGCAGGACAGTAGGGTGCTAATTGCGAATGCATTGAAATGACGTAGCTGCATTTTCTTGTCCTGATAAGTAAATTCCTCAATACAGTATGCGATGCAAAATGATATTTAAATATGAAGATTATGTATGTTTTATTCTGCATTTAAGATGTCTAATACACTGTGAGCAACATTTTCAGTTAACTGATCTAAGCGTTCTAAAGCCGTACCCAAAATAAAATAATGATAATTATAGATACGACCATCATGTAAGATTGAAATATAAAATGTTCCTTCGGGTTTTTCTACTGTTGCACTGCCACCGGGTTTGAGTAATCCGGTGCATGCCACCACGAAGTCCGCATGAAAAAATAGTTGTTGTCCTTGCTCAGCCATCGCTTGAGTCACTTCTGCGGATTCGGCCGTAAATTTTTCTATTAGTAGAGGATCTACTTTTAAAATTTCACGCTTGATCGATGGATCATAGCTGACAAGACCACCTAACAAGATATCTGCACCACTATTCTTATAAATTGAAAATTGGCTACATAAATAACCAGAGCTCGCACTCTCGATAAACGCGATAGTCATGGATTTTTGTTCTAAAGCATCGCAACACAGTTTAAGCATGTGCTTACCCAAAGTAGAATGGTGAATGATCATTAGTATTCTTAAAATTTTAGCATTGATTCCGCTCGCCTGTAATTTCACTAAAAGTCTAAGTTGGCACTGTGGATGTTGATGAATTCACAAAAATAGCGTGATTGTTTAGAAGCTGTACGAAAATATGAAATAAAGGTTTCTTCGGAAGGAAAACGATGTTAAAACTTAAAATAAAGAGCGTAACAAAAGTAGGTTTATTTCAATGAAAACGACTGTTAAATATGTAGTATTAAAAAGCCTAGACTATCAATTGGGCACGCCACTTTTTCAAGAAGAATTAGACGCAGATAGCCTGTATTTTGATCAAATTCCGGCTGTAATTCAGTATCAAAATCATCAATTCAAAGTGAAAAGTAAAGAGTTAAAGCGTGTTTATTTGGCGGAAGAAAATGAAGACATGCAAACCATTATTGTGAAAGTACTTGCCGTTTAATTTCGATCAATTTTTAGTATTAAAAATACAGTTCTCATTGAGTTAGGAGCTGTATTTTTGTATTTGATAGACTCAAACTATAGATTAATCTAGATTTAAAGGAGATATATATTTTTAATGATCACTTGATCATATCGATTTAGCTATTCGACCAACAGCTATTTAATCCCCCAAATATTATTTAGTATAATTTATCCGTTTTTTCATGGGGGGAAGAAATGATGGACTTATTTAAATTTCTAAAAAGCTTCAATACAACGGGTACTTATCTTTTAATTTCAACGATTTCGCTAGTTTGCTTAGTTGTGTATTTCTATTTGGCTTTGTTGCACAAAGATTTGAAATGCAAAGCGCCCCTAATTGATCCAAATTTAAGGCGTAACTTGGGTAAGTGGGCGACCTAATTCCGTAAATCTGTTAAGGACTGCTACACGTGCATGGATCTC
>NZ_VOZY01000011.1:0-135118 GCF_013419525.1 Acinetobacter sp. YH12076
AGATCCATGCACGTGTAGCAGTCCTTAACAGATTTACGGAATTAGGTCGCCCACTTACCCAAGTTACGCCTTAAATTTGGATCAATTAGGGGCGCTTTGCATTTCAAATCTTTGTGCAACAAAGCCCATTTAAATTAATTACATACTTTCCAGAACTATCAAAGAATTTTGCTATTATTGTATTTAATTCAGCCATTTAAAAATCCTCACTTGTATATACATTATTATCATCAAACTCAAGTAAAGCCTCTTCTAATAATTCATCTTTATTATCACCATCTAATCGTTTTTGTTTCAGCGAAACATATGAAGAATCGAAACCTAACGCAATAAAATCATCCGCTTTTGGTGTATAAAATCGTAAAGAACTTATTTTATTTTCATTATCTAATAAATCTTTTTTAGCTTTTAATAAGACATTCTGCTTTTCATTTAAAATAATAATTTCTTTTTCTATTGTGGAATTTTCATTCCAAATGTAATCAACCTGATTACTATAAATTGCTTCTAGCTTTGGCAAACTTACTTTAGGTGTTATTGCAGTTCCGCCTCCCACAAAACTATGCTGCCCCGCCTTACTCTCAAACTTGCCGCCTGTTGTTGTAAATATTCCACTGCTATTAATTTTCAGCTGTGAACCGCCTGCGGTCAGCACGATTTCTTTAGGACTTGTAATTTCAATTTTATCTTCCGTTGAAATGAGCTTAATCACCTTTCGTGCAATTGCTTCAATAGCATCATCTTGGGCTTGTAATTCAACTTTCCCTTTTGCGGCGTAAGCACTCAGGCCCTTTTGAGCCGCAAACAGACTGATTTTGTTTTGTGCATGACTGACAATATTCTTTTGAGCACTGAAATTAATCGAACCTTGCGCACTTTCTGCAATATCCTGCGAGGCTTGTAAAACAATATCTTCCGGTGTAGTGAGTGCAATACCATGAGGTGATGCAAGCAACATCAACGCTTGGCGGAATAATTTGCCTTGTTCTTGTTTTGCCGCTGTATTGGATTTTTCTAAACCTTGCGCATAGCCTTCCATAAAGCCTTGTACTTTTTCTAATGCTTTTATGGGTGTCATCGCTGGTGGCAAACCAAAACCAGCATTATTCAACAAATCATCGGGGTTAAATTTGATGTCTTCGATCAATTTACCCACATCTTTTAATGCTTTTAATGGATCTTCTTTTAGGTTGCTTTTCAGACTTGCGATCCGCCCTTGAATCACATCTTTACCATTTTCTTCAATATGATCTATGACAGACTTTAAGTTATCGAAGGCATCTTCAGCATCATTAAAAAATGCTTTAAATTCTTTTACTGTACTTTTGACATCATGTGCGATTGAGCCCATTTCTTTGACAAAACTTTTGCAGTTTTTTAACGCTGCCAATGGGTCTCGACTTAAATCCTCCTTGAACAAATTTAAAGTCGCTTTGACACCTTCGGCAGTACTTTTGATTTCTAAAGAGTTTATTAACTTCGGCAAACGATTAATCACATTTAATGCATCGGTCTGCTGCTTTACGGCTAAATCGCTCAGCATATTCATGCTCTGATGCCCTTGATTTAAAAGAGACTGAGCTTCAGCAGCAGCAAGATGATCGGCAACGGCTTTATCCTGCGCATAGGTACTAATAAGTAAACCTTTACCTGCACGCATTGCCCCCCAAGCATCCGTTCGCAGCTCAAAACCCTCTCCTCGACCATGGCTACTGTCTTGTTCTTTAGGATGGCTGAGATTACCTAAATTCAGCTGTGTCGCTGCATGACTACTTTGTAATTGGGTACTGATCTGCCCCGTCGTGTCATCAAAGCGCAGTTGGTTAAAGCCTGCTCCCGCAACTTCTTGCGAGCGGATACCACTGAGTTTTTTGGTTTCAGGAAGCTGACCTTTGAGGTCAAACATGGTCTGAGATCGTTCAGCTTCATGTATTCGTCCTACTACAAAGGGACGATCGACATCTCCCTCAAAAAAGTCGATAACCACAATCTCGCCAATACGAGGATGAAAACGTGCGCCATAACCTTCACCTGCCCATGGGGTCAGCACATCAACCCAAGCCGAGTCACTGTCATTATCATTACTCCCTGCTCCACCATCATGACTATGGTCATCGCTGCGGGTGAACGTAAACCGAACTTTGATACGCCCCCAAGCATCGACATATATACTTTCACCTTCTGGACCGACCACTTTAGCCCGCTGTGGAAACGCAGGTGGCCGGTGTAATAAAGGATCATATTCAGGCACCACAGAAATTTGCCGACGGACCACATACAGCTCGTTGGCCTGCCTTTCATCCCCTAAAGATAGCCAACGGCTCGCGGCAAGTAACTTTTCTAATTGAACCAAAATATCTTTGGGTAAATTATTCTGGTTATAAAATGCTTTGCCCAATATGAGAAATTCACGATCTGTCGTTTGATGTTGATCGATTTCAGGATGATTTTCTAATTCAAACCAATACCCAACTTGTGCATCCCTTACGCTACTGCTGGCGGTAAAATATTTGGCTTGTAATTCCTGATATTGATTGAGTTGCCGATTCAACTGATCCAATTGCTGTGTATTTGAAGTGGTCGCCTGATCTGCACCTTTAAGGTCGGTTGTCCAAGCCGAACTCATGGTCCACGCCTGCTCTAAACTTAAGGTTTCATTGTGCTGTTGTTCACTCTGTGCATGGGCGCTTAAGAGTGGATTACTTTGGTCTTGTGCCAATTGTTGAGCTTGCCAACGCTGCGTTTGAATCGTGGTCGATTGTAAAAAACGTTCTGCCACAAAACTGGTGATCGTGTCCAAGCGTTCCGTGGCATGACTCCGATGAAAGCGAATTTTTTTCCGTTCCAAAGCACTATAAGCTTGATTGGTATCAATTAAACGCAGCTGCTGTGCTTGCATTGGTGCAGCCGAAAATGCAACAAATAACTCAGCTTCATCAATTAACCAATTGATCCCTTCACTACGCCACAGTCGAGTCAGAAATTCGTAGTCACTCTCATTGGCTTGCATAGTAAATGGACGCACATCATAAGTACGTGCCAACCCCTCTAAGTTCAGACTTAAACTTGCAGCAAACAAAGCACTTTTTTTCTGCCATTCACTAAAAATAATCTCGGTCATCTCCCCAACCGATTTATTCATAAAGACACGGCTGTTACGACGCTTATGCCAGAGTGCTGTGGCATCCTCAATCACCAGCTTATAAACGGTCAATGCACCATCACTTTGACCTTGGCTTGCCCCGGTAATCACCCCAGTCAGGCGACTGAGTTGTCCCAAATCTGTCACTTGATCGACAGCCACTCGGCCACCGATAAACTGCTTTAAAGCAAGATGAGCATTGGTCGAGAGACAAATAATTTCCGCACGAAAGCCTTGATTGATACGGTGTTGACCTTCAATCCGTTGAATAAAAACTTCAGAATTTAGGTGTTCATTTGAGAAATGAATGTGTAGCGCACGTTTCTGTACGCTAAAGCCAAAGTTTTCCACCATGGCGTGAATATTTTTAAGCATTGTTATTATGTATTTAATTTTTTTAATGACGGCATTTTAGGAAATGATTATTTTTTCGTCTACCCCATTTTGCAAATAATTTGTTGAATTCTTCTTTTTGGCTTTTGCAACACTTTAGTATTCAAGTGAATAGGATCATCAATGCAGGATCAATTTTACGGATCTAACTTTTCGCAGTCGCTGAGATGCTGCTACACTCAAAATGCAACCTATTAAAAATTTTTAAGCTCCATGATCACAATTGAATCCAAACTGCCTGCACAAGGTGTGACTATTTTTAGCGTCATGAGCTCAATGGCGCAGCGTCTAAATGCACTGAATTTATCTCAAGGTTTTCCTGATTTCCCTGCACCTCCTGCACTGTTAAATGCGCTAAGTGATGCGACGCAACAAGGTTTTAACCAATATGCACCCGGCGATGGACTGATACATTTGCGTGAACAATTGGTCCAACTGTTTGCTCATCGAGACCAATTAAATATTGACCCTCACACCGAAGTCACCATTACCCCGGGTGCAACCATTGGTATTTTTAGTGCCATTCAAGCCGTGGTTCATGCGGATGATGAAGTGATTATTTTTGATCCGAGCTACGACAGTTATGCGCCCAGTGTAAAATTGGTTGGGGCTCATCCCATTCATATTGCCTTAGAGACGCCCCATTTTACTGTGGATTGGAATCGTGTTGCCGCTGCGATTAACGACAAAACCCGGATGATTATTGTCAATACACCGCATAATCCAACAGGTGCTATTTGGGATCGTGAGGACTGGCTCAACTTGATCGAACTGATTCAAGATAAAAATATTATTGTGCTATCAGATGAGGTCTATGAGCATTTAATTTTTGATGGTCGTCAGCATCTATCTGCTTTGGCATTTCCTGAGCTGCGTGAACGTAGTTTTGTCGTGGGTTCATTTGGTAAAACTTTTCACGTCACAGGGTGGAAAACTGGTTATTGCATTGCAGCGCCAGCCTTGATGCAAGTGTTTCGCCAAATCTATCAATTTGCCAATTTCTGCGGTGTTACGCCTGTACAAATGGCATTGGCTAACTTTATGGCAGAACATCCTGAGCACATTGCTGAATTGGCCGATTTTTACCAAGCCAAGCGTGACCGTTTCAATGCCGGCTTAAGCCACTCTAGATTTGAGTTGATTCCATCGGCAGGTACCTATTTCCAAAACCTTGATTACAGTGCCATACGCCCAGATTTAAGCGATGTGGAGATGTGTCAGTTGTTGGCAGAGCAACATAAAATCGTGGCGATTCCTGTCTCGGTATTCTATCAAAAACCGCCGGAAAATTTACGATTATTACGTTTCTGTTTTGCCAAACAAGATGCCACCTTAGATCGAGCTGCAGAGATTCTCTCCGCGGTTTAAAGCCGTATCTGCCCAAACGTTTTTTTAAAACAGACATGTAGAAATAATGAAGCCTTGGTTACTCAAAAACTAAGGCTTTTTTGAATGCCAACATGATAGTGTTATCAGTAACTTAAAATCATAAAAAGCCGCGTCTAGGACCTGAGCATGTCAAAACAACAGTCCCTCGTTACTCAGCAAAATTTATGGAAAACGTTTTTAGTTTTTCTGGTGCCTTTGATCGCCACCAATATTTTGCAGAATTTATCTGGGACCATTAACACCGTTTTTGTCGGTCAGATGCTTGGGGTGCATGCCATTGCAGCGGTTGCGGTATTTTTCCCAATCTTGTTCTGTTTAATGGCTTTTGTGATCGGGCTCTCGGCAGGTGCAACCGTGTTGGTGGGGCAAGCTTGGGGCGCGCAAAACCTTGACAAAGTTCGTACCGTCGTGGGTTCAACGCTGTTTATGACCTTGATTGGTGGCAGCATCATTGCCTTTTTAGGGGTGATATTTGCCAAGCCCATTTTATTGGCCTTAGGCACAGCCCCTGACGTGATGCATTTATCTTTGCCATATGTGCAATGGATGCTTGCCGGTAGTCCATTACTCTTTATTTATATTATTTACACCTCGATTTTGCGTGGGGTCGGTGACAGTACAACACCGCTGATTGCATCGGGTATGACCATTGGTTCAGGGCTGATTATTACACCCGTGCTGATTGCCGGAAAATTTGGATTTCCAACATTAGGCATTATTGCCCCTGCCATTGCCAGTCATATCGGCTTTTTAATTGCCTTGGTGTTTTTATATTTCTACTTAAAAAAGAAAGATCATCCGCTCAAACTCGACTTCGAGTTGATTCGTCATATTCGCCATCAACATGATCTCAGCAAAATTATCTTAAAACTAGGCATTCCTACGGGTATACAGATGGTCACGACCTCTGTGGCCGGTCTCGTGATTGTCGGTTTAGTTAACCGCCATGGTGCTGATGCCACTGCTGCATATGGCGCGGTCAATCAGGTTTTGAACTATATCCAATTCCCGGCCTTGTCCATCGCGATTGCAGCTTCTATTTTTGCCGCGCAAGCCATCGGTTCGGGTCAATCTGAACTAATTAATCGCGTGAAACGTACGGCCATCGGGATGAATTTCATTATTACTGGTATTTTGGTGGCATTGGGCTATTTGTTCTCTAAATATTTAATGGCGCTATTTATTACAGATCCTGAAGTTGTGGTTCTCGGTCAAGAATTGCTGTTCATTGTGCTTTGGTCGATTTTATTTTTTGGTGCCAGTGCGATTTTTGCTTCCATTATGCGGGCTAGCGGAACGGTGACCGTGCCGATGATTATTAATATTATGGCGATTATTTGCATTGAAGTGCCGTGTGCCTACCTATTCAGTGAATGGTGGGGCTTAAAAGGCATTTGGTATGCCTATGCCTTGGCCTTTGTCAGCTTATGTATTTTACAAGGGCTGTATTACCAACTGGTATGGAGACGAAAAGCCATCAAAGTATTGCTATAAGGCTCGCTAATAGCGTTCAATGCCAATCCGCAGCTTTGCATCTCAATATGGAAAATCTTGTACGGATCCATGCATAAAGTTTGCCGTTAAACTGCTGTTTATTTTTCAACATTTGGTTTTATATCCTGTTGATTTATCTACACCTAGAACCAATTAAAATTAAAAATTGCATATTTTCAAACAATTACGGTTTGGCATAGATTTTGTTCTTATCCCTTTTATCTTTTAAGAATAATTGGGATGAGAAATTTTTTATGTCTAAACGTCAAATAAAGCTTGGGGCTTTTATTCCAACCACCTCACAGCATGTCGCGGGTTGGCGTCATCCTGAATCTCGCCCACAAGATCATCTCAATATTGATTATGCAATTGAACTGGCAAAAACCGCAGAACGTGGTTTATTCGATGCCTACTTTCTTGCCGATGGTCTGTCTGTCCGTTGGAGTTCTGCTGTCGAAGGTGAGAAAGGTTTGGGCGATAAAGGCGTCGGCTTTGAACCCGTCACATTGTTTGCAGCCCTGTCTGCTGTGACGCAAAATATTGGCTTTATTGCCACAGCGTCCACGACTTATGAAGACCCCTACATTTTGGCGCGAAAATTCGCTTCTTTAGATCATATTTCTAAAGGTCGTGCTGCGTGGAATGTAGTAACGACAGCCTCTGCCGATGCCGCAAAAAACTTTAACATTCAGCAGCACCCTGAACCCAAAGAGCGTTACGAACGTGCCGATGAATTTATTGAGGTGACTCAAAAACTTTGGGACTCATGGGAGGATGATACCTTCCATTACAACAAAGAAACTGGGCAATTTTTTGATGCCCGAAAACAACATCAGCCCAATCATCAGGGCCAATACTATCAGGTACTGGGTGCTCTCAACGTCTCTCGGCCACCGCAAGGCTATCCGGTGATTGTTCAAGCTGGGCAATCTGAAGATGGTCGTGAACTAGCCGGTAAATATGCCGAAGTGATTTTTACAGCACAGCAGAACTTAGCAGATGCGCAAGCCTTTTATCGTGATGTCAAAAACCGCTTAGTGAAATATGGCCGCCATGCAGATGACCTGAAAATTATGCCGGGGGTTTCGATTTTTGTTGCCAAGACAGCACAAGAAGCCCAAGAAAAATATGACTTTTTAAATAGTTTAATTCACCCAGAAGTGGGTTTAAGTTTATTGTCTGCTTTGGCAGGTGGCATTAATCTGGCCAAATTTGATCTAGATGCCCCTTTCCCGAAAATAGAAGATGCAGACATTAATTTCTCAAGTCGTCAGCAGATGATGATTGATATTGCCCGGAAGCACAATTTTAGTATTCGTCAGCTCTATCAATATATCGCTTCAGCCCGTGGACATTGGACCTTGATCGGCACGCCTGAACAAGTCGTAGACCAACTGCAGGAATGGTTTGAGAATGACGCTGCCGATGGTTTTAATGTACTGCCGCCAACAACACCTGCGGGGTTAAATGACTTTGTCGATCTCATCGTTCCTGAACTACAACGTCGCGGTCTATTCCGAACGGCATACGAAGGCACGACTTTACGTGAAAACTTAGGTCTAAAACGCCCTGAAAACCAATATGTTTTAGAAAAAAGACATACCTCCCAAGCCTCATAAACCAACGTTTAATAAAACTGAAAAACAAATGCCCCAACTGGGGCATTTTTATGGACTGATATTAATCCAACTTAAGCGATGATCATACTGACCTATATTTGATAAGCCTAAAAAAAGCCCTGAATTCAGGGCTTTTACATTGTCTAGGTGATGGTCAATTCAGACTTACCATGCAAATTTATAATCGGCAAATCGGTGAGATAAAGGTTCAAGCAACTGATCTTTTACTGGATCACTAAAGTCAGTCAAAATGTCATTTTTAATATTGGTCAGACGGACATCTTCGCGTTTACGCGGATGGGCTAAATGAATATCTACAATACGTTTAATTCGTCCCGGATGCGGCTGCATGACCACTACCCGATCGCCCAAAAATACCGCTTCTTCGACATCATGGGTGACAATAATCATGGTGATTTTTTCACTTTGCCAGATTCGCTGTAATTCATCCTGTAAATTTTGCCGCGTCAATGCATCGAGTGCGCCAAAGGGTTCATCGAGTAATAAAATCTGTGGTCGATTCACCAAACTCCGGGCAATCGCCACACGTTGATTCATCCCACCAGACAACTGCGAAGGATAAGCATCTTTAAATTGGGTTAATTTGACCAACTCTAAATGTTCATCAATCAATACGTCTTCTTCTGCACGGCTAAACTGGCTTTTATGCAGTGCAATCCGTACATTTTCCCGTACCGTCAACCATGGAAACAGGCGATGATCTTGAAACACGATGCCGCGTTCCAAACTCGTGCCCTGTATAGGCTGACCATCAACCAAAATCTGGCCCTGAAACTGACGCTCTAGACCAACCAACAACCGTAATAATGTGGATTTTCCGCAGCCACTACTTCCCACAATACTAATGAACTCACCCGGCTGAATATTCAGGTTAATGTCCTTAAGTACGGTTAAGTCTTCTTGCTTTTGTGTGGGATAATGTTTCGTTAGCTGCTGAATAGAAACCGAACCAGCTTGTTCTACGCTCATATCATTATTCTCTATTTGTGCTGACAAACTTTGCTGGACTAAACCTTAGAGTTTAGCCAGTGACACTTCCGTCGATTTAATTAACACCACCACCTCTGAACCTACTTTTAAATCTAAATCCTTCACTGAACGCGTCGTGATCACGGACGTAAAAAAGCCCGCTTTGGTTTCCACATCAATTTCTGAAACCACAGGACCTTCTACGATTTCATTAATCACGCCTTTGAATTGGTTTCGCACATTTACTGAAGTAATCGCCATTTTAATTATGCCTTTTGTTATTTATAGAGCTTTACTATAAAACAGTTCAATCACTTGCTATATCTTGATTTATCCTTTAGTTATCCCGATTTTATTTATCTTAAAATCAGATAAATAATCCACGCATGAATTTATCGGTGAAACTGATATTTAAATATCGAATTATTATTTATCTTTTATTTTTAAATCTTTCATCATGATCTGCATTTTCAACAACTATAAGAAACGATATGTCTATTTTGACCCACCCTGCAGTGCCCTCTGCACTGAAACATAAACGGGCAACAGCAACGGTCTTTGCAGATCCGTTATCGCAAGCGTTGTTGTCTCGAATTGAACAAATTGCACCAAGTGAGGCCAATGCACTCATCATTGGTGATACAGGCACAGGTAAAGAATTGGTTGCACGCCAAATCCACCAATTGAGCCATCGTGCCAAAGGTCCATTTATCGCAGTGAACTGTGGTGCCTTTACCGAATCATTAGTCGAAAGCGAATTATTTGGACATGAAAAAGGAGCCTTTACAGGGGCAATTAATAGCCGTGTCGGTTGGTTTGAAGCAGCCCATAATGGCACCTTATTTTTAGATGAAATTGGTGACCTGTCCTTGCCTATGCAAGTCAAATTACTCCGTGTTTTACAAGAAAGAGAGATCGTTCGAGTCGGCTCACTCAAATCCATTCCAATTAATGTCCGAATCATAGCCGCAACCAATGTCGATTTAGAGCATGCCGTACAGGACGGGCGTTTCAGGGAAGATTTATTCTACCGCTTACATGTGGCGTTACTACGCATTCCACGTCTCTCAGAGCGTCGTGGTGACATTTTGCCTTTGGTTAAACACTTCATTCAGGTCTATCAAACCAACCCACATGACACACCATTACGCCTCAGCCCATTGGCGCTCAAGAAACTCCATTTACATAGCTGGCCGGGAAATATTCGCGAATTAGAAAATACCATTCAACATGCGATTTTAGTCAGTGAAAAAGGTGTGATTGAACCAGAAGATATTAGTTTTTCGAGTATTCAAAGTGCATCGTCGTTTTCGCGTGCAGAACCTTTTAACTTACAAAATGCCACCTCTGCTGTAGCCAACATCAAAGATATTCAAGATGCTGGACAGTTACTTGAGCAGACCTTTTTACAAATTTTTCAAGCCGCAAATCAACTTAAGCATGACAATATTAATGATCTGATTGAAGAAAAATTTATCCGAAGTGCGTATCAGCACTGTCAATACAATCAAGTGCATACGGCTCGTTTGCTTGGAGTGACAAGGAACGTGATTCGCACTCGCCTAATTAAATATGGCTTATTATAAATAAGTCATATTTTTATTTACTCCACATTAAAATAATAATCCCAAAAACTGATACATAAATATTCATCTACATTATTCTTTATTCATTGCATTATTTTAAATATAAAAAATCAGTAATAAAAAACCTCGGTATAAAGCGAGGTTTTTTATTTATTTTTCTATTTCATTTAGATTATTCCACAGGGTTGCGTTTCCACGCTGTGAAGTATTTTTCTAGTCCAATCAAGAAATAGTTAAAGGATAAACCTACGAGGGTAATGACTAATATGCCTACAAACATTTGTGAAATTTCAAAGCTAAATTGCGAATAAATAATCAGATATCCCAGACCTGCTTTGGCACCAAACATTTCTACTGCAACTAAGGCCAAAATAGAAATTGCCCCTGCTAGACGGATACCGACAAAAATCGTCGGAACCGACGCAGGCAGAATCACTTTTCGGAACAATTGATAGGGTTTTAGGCCCATGGTTCGTGCCGATTTAATCAGTAAAGGATCGACCGTTTGTACGCCTGTAATAGTGTTCAATAAAATCGGCCATGTGCACGCGTAGACCAACAGACTGATTTTTGAGGTTTCACCAATGCCTAAAAATAAGATAAACAGCGGCATTAACGCCAATGCTGTGGTATTTCGAAACAATTCTAACAATGGATTTAAGGTTTCAGCCACGAGCTTGTACCAACCAATGATGAGACCCAAAGGAATTGCGATCGCTAGGGCCAAAATGAAACCAATAATGGAACGCTTTATACTGGCAAAGAAATGGATGCCTAATTGACCGCTTTGATATAGCTGCCATGTGGTTTCCAATACTACAGATAACGGCGGTAAGAAAGCCGGATTGACCACACCACTCCGCGGCAGAATCTCCCACAGCAAGAAAAAAGCCACAATGGCAATGGTGCGTTTAAAGACCGTGTTTAACCAAGTGAATTGTAGTCTGGGTTTAATGTCGTTATACGATTGCGTATAACTGATGGCTTGTTTAGTCGATGACATAAATAAATCCTCTGAATATTTTAGTTATGTGCAAGCTGTTTATGTTTTTCGAGGGCTTGCGCTTTAATCACTTCTTCACTGAGCAATGACCAAATTTTATGGCGAATTCGGCCATATTCAGGCAATGAACGGACATCTTCACTGGAGCTGCGCAGGCTTTGAGGAATTTCAATCACTTCCTTAATCCGACCCGGTCTCGAGGTCATAATCGCCACACGCTGACTCAGATAAATTGCTTCATCAATACTGTGAGTAATAAAAACAATGGTTTTTTTCGAACTTTTCCAGATATTGATCAGCTCGGCTTGTAAGGTTTCTCGGGTTTGCGCATCTAGGGCAGCAAAGGGCTCATCCATTAATAAAATTTCTGGTTCATAAGCCAAACTTCGGGCAATCGCAACCCGCTGTTTCATCCCGCCGGAAAGCTCATTCGGATAATGCTTTTCAAAGCCACTGAGACCCACAAGCTGCAAATAGTATTCGGCTTTTTCACGGCGTTCTTTTTTTGCTACGCCTTTGGCTTCTAGACCAAATTCGATATTTTCCAGTGCGGTTAACCATGGATAGAGCGCATATTGCTGAAACACAATGCCACGGTCTAAACCCGGTTGAGTAATCTGCTTGCCACTCAGTAAAATCTGCCCTGCCGACGGTTTGGTTAAACCCGCAATTAAGTCTAATAATGTAGATTTTCCGCAGCCACTTGGCCCCACGATTGAAACAAATTCACCCGGCTGAATATCCAAAGTAACATTTTCTACAGCAACAAATTCAGGCTTATAGTTTTTACTGCCTACATGGTTCTGTGCAGGAAAAACCTTACGCACGTGATCTAAATGTAATGCACTGGTCATTGTTATGTTCCTTTTGATTTTTGGTCTTTCGCATAGGGATTAAATTCATTGCTATAGATGCGACTGACCTCAATTTGATTCGGTTTTAATTTGTGTTCTTTTTCTAAGGCACTCACCCATGGGGCAAAATCCTGATCTTTTTGCACACCACCCACTTCGTGGACACCTGTGCCTGTGTAATATGGAATCAGTGCTGTATTTTCATTGCGTTGACGTTTTTCGATAATACTTTCCATACGGGCAATGATTTGCTCTTTCGGCGTGTTGTGTAGCCATTCTTGAGCTTTGGCCACGCCACTGACAAAAGTGCGAGCCAACTCGGGATGCGATTGAATAAACTCACCGCGCATCGAAAAACTGCCTGCGGTAAAGGGCCCGTATAAATCAATATCTTTAAAGATGCTACGTACACCACCATGTTTTAAGGCCCGTTTTTCCAAAATGCCTGAGAACACCGCAATATCAATTTGCCCATTCCGTAAAGCTTGTTCTGAGCTCATCGGTGGCAACATAATCAGTTCGACCTGACGGATTTCATCCTCGGTTAATCCATGGCGAGCCAAATAATCTTTCACCACAAAGTCATAATGCGCCCCGTAGGCATTCACTGCGACTTTCTTGCCAATAAAGTCTCGTGGGCCACGAATAGGACTATTTTCTAGCACATAAAAACCCACGTTTTGTTCAGCATCACTGCCATAAGAAGCCACTACGGGAACGACATCTAGACCCGCAGCGATGACTTTCACCACAGCACCATTAAAGGCGCCAGCAAAATCAACATCACCGGCCACCAAAGTGAGTAAATCTTGTGGCCCACCTTGTACCGTGCCGACATAACTGAGTTTAACGTCGCCTAAATAGCCCAAGTCTTGTGCCAATTCAGGTAATGACACCAGTCCCGGATAGCTTTGATAGCGTAGTTCTTTTAAAGCCACTTGCTGAGGTTCATCCACTCGCTGTGTGCTGCAACCAACCAAGGCTGTGCCACCGACCAATGCTGCAAGGAACATATTGCGCCAGAGTTGAGGAATGTTATGGATTGTCATTTTTTTCATTGTTATGTTCTCCTATCCAACCTGCTGCCAAGCTAAAACTTTACGCTCAACCCAAGTCAGTACCGTATTGAGCAACACGCCCACAATGCCTATCAGCAACATGCCAAAAATAATCAGTTCGACATCAAAAGCCTGACGCCCTTGAATCACGATATTGCCTAGACCATTGCCATAGTTCGCCACTAAAAATTCAGAGCCGATGGTGGCAAGCCATGCGAAAATCAGCCCAAGTTGTAAACCGACAAAAATCTGCGCAGAAGCACCGGGTAATATCAATTTACGAAACGCGTATGTCTTGGGAAATTGGTAGACTTCGGCCACTTCACGATATTTATGCGAAATACTGCTCACGCCTTCAAAGGTATGTAGCGCCACGGGGTAAAACACCGACAAAGTAATAAACAGCACTTTGGCGCCATGTCCCTCACCTAAAAAAGTCGAAATGAGTGGCAACCATGCAAACAGTGAAATTTGACGCAATACATGAAAGCTCGGTGCAAATAACCAATTCGAAAGGCGTGAACTCGCGATTAAGATGCCAAATAACACACCTGCTATCGCACCTATGCCATAGCCGATAAAATTTCGCGCCAAACTTTCGCCAAAGCCTGTCAAAAAGCTCGGTTGTTGGAGCACGGTTACTGCTTTTTGCAGCACGAGCCATGGACTAGGAATCAACTTTGGATCAACCCAATTTTGCTGTGAGGCTACTGCCCACAGTGCGATAAATGCCACAGGTAGAACGAGTGCTTTTGCTGCTTTAACTAAGACTTGGCGCGCTGCCCCGTGTAATGAAAGAATGCTCATGAGTTCCCTCCTACTCGGGTTGCGTGAAAGCGCGCAGTTTTTTCTAACCAAGCCAGCAAGGTATCTAAGACATAGCCCGTAATACCAATCAGAATGATCGCCATGAAGATCAAGTCCATCTGCATTAGCTGACGTCCCCACACCATGAGATAACCAATTCCTTCACTACTTGCTAATAACTCGACAAAAACCAATGCCAACCACGCCTGCATAATGCCTTGACGTAAACCACTGATCACACTGGGTAGTGCAGCTGGGAAAATCACTTCTTTGAGTTTCTGCCAATTGCTGTATTGGTAAACCTCTGCCACTTCCATCAAACTATTCGGCACATGAGTAATGCCCTTATAGGTTGCAATCAACAGCGGTGGTAACACAGCCAATGAAATAGCGGCAATCTTCAAAGCCTCATCGATGCCTAAGAAAATCATCAATAATGGAATCCAGCCAACAATCGGAAATTGAGCAACAAGATTCACCGTCGGAAAAATAAAGTCCCGACTACGCTTTGCTAATCCCAACACAGTACCAAGCAAAATCCCGACACTGGCACCAAGCAAGACACTCCATAAAATACGTTTGGCACTGATGGCAAAATGAAAACTCAATTCACCGCTTTGCCATAATTCAACTGTGCTTTGCCACACCAAACTCGGTGCAGGTAAAATTTGCTCTGGCAACCAATGTTTGAGTGTTGCCACATACCACAAACCGAACAATAAAACTGGCATCAGGAGTCCACACGCCACTTGCAAAGTTAGTTTTAAATAGGTCTTAAAAAAATCCAACGCACTTCGGTCACTTTGCAAGGGAACCGAATGTGCAGATACATCCGTAAGGCTCATAATTCTTGTCCTTTTACGCTCTGTTCTGAGACATCAGGTTTTAAAAATTGAATAAATTCCTGATCTTTGCTGATCAAAATAATCAGACCAATAAACACCAGCCCGATTGGTAAAAATAAATTTTGTAGTCCAACCTGTGCGCCAAATACGGCACCTATCAAGCCACCCAACAGTCCACCCGAAGGTCCGACGAGGGCTAAAATTGGAGAAATCTTAGCCATCGCGGTTTGCTCACCCACTCGGGCGAAAGACATAAAATTGGCGATATGCAACATACCGAGTCCAAGTCCAAACATGACCGAAGCAGGCCACATCAACAGCGTGATCTTGGTTAGAGCTAAGATCAGTAATGCCGTTGCCATCAGGCTTAGGCCAATCAAATAAAATTTTTGATAACCCATCAGCTCAGCCAAACCGCCCATGCTAAATAGCGATCCCACAAACACAATGCCTTGTACGGTCAGCAGCATCACCGCCATTGGCTCTGAAAGTGCAAAACTTTGGATAGCAATCACCACAATGAAAAAGCCAAAGTAGTTATTTGCCAAGCTGCTCAAAAATTCCAATATGCAAACAATCCGTAATGAGGCATGGGTTTTGATGAGTGCCAAAGGCGCCACAATATCTCGCCATTGAAAATGCGGGCGATTCGTCACTTGCGGAGTGCTACGTTGAAAGCACCACGGAGCCAACAGCAAGGTACCTAAAAAAAGCAAAGACACCACATAAAAACTTCCGCCATAGCCGAAATGCTTAATCAACAACACGCTCAATGCAGGCGCAATCAGGAAATATCCCATCATGTGCGAACCGCGAAACCAACCCGCACGGGCTGGACCTAAACGTTTTAAGTTGCTCAAAAAAACGGTATTGATCGAAACAAAGCGCATGGGTAAGACAAAACTTACTAAGGCTGTGACTGCAAAGAGATACCATGCACCGGCTTTGAGTGGCGTTAAGCTATACACCACGGCGCCCAACACACTGCCGATGCAAAATATTTTTAAAGATCCAAAGCGCTGTACCAACACACCAATCGGCAATGCCATGATCAAAATGCCAAAATTTTGCGCTGCAGAAATTAGCCCCAATTGCAATTCGGTGGCTTCTAAATGCACGGCATACAAGGAAATTAATACCCGTGCGACACCCACACCCAGTCCAGCCAAAATCGTGAGCAGCACAAAACTGCTCATAAATTTGGTGGTTAATGGACTGGCAATTACATTGCTTTCAATCGGACGACTCATGGCTGCGACTTACTTCGGTTGACCTTGAGCATTAAATTGGCGCCAGTAACCCTCTAACTTCAGCTCTTTCAAGGCATTATTTAGATACTTCGGCTCATACCATGTTTTGGTATCCACATCACGACGGATTAAACGAGCGTCTTTGGCAATTTTTAAAGCACTGTCAATTTGTGAACGATGGAATTCATCGAGTAATGGTGTAGTACGGTCTTTTAAATTCCAGCCATCCCACGTTTTTTGATAATCCACCAACGGAATGCCACTTTGTGCCCAAAGTTTATATTGCGCACTACGATTAGCTTCTTGAGAACTCCACTGCGCTTGTTTAATCAGTGTCGTCACGACACGTTGCACCACCTCTGGATATTGTTTTTCAAAGCTTTCGGTCACCCAAAAGTGCGCAATCGGTGATACTTTCGGATCTTTAATTTCAACTAAAGTTTTCGCCACACCACGTGCTTGCAAACTAAATGGCGAAGTAATCGTGGCATCAATATCTCCCGTCGCTAACGCCGTACGTGCCGAATAGGCATCTTGCGAAATCACTCGTAAATCACGCTCTGTTAAATTGTATTTCGCTAACACACGGTTAAAGACGATCTGACCATTGGTGCCTTTAAAGACGGAGAATTTTTTGCCTTTAAGATCTGCAAAGGATTTGGCATTAGAGCCGGCAGGCACCACCACATAAGTTGGGCCAAAACGCCCTGTCGAGAACAACACTTTGGTTTTTAATCCTGTTGAACGTCCAACCAATGAGGGCAAATCGCCATGCAATGCAAAGTCAACTTTGCCATTAGCTAAAGCTTCGTTAGTTGCAGGTCCAGCCCCGGGGAAGAACAGCCAATTCACCTTAATGCCATCTTTTTTAAATTCTTGTTCAAGCACACCTCTTAAATGTGCTGTAGCTACAAAACTACCGCCCACTTTGGGTTTACCCCCCTCACCCGCGCCTGATACAGAAATACGAATTTCTTTGGGATTGGCAGCATGCAATTGAACACTTAAACCAAGTGCTGAAAGTGCCAAGAATGTAGCTGCGATTTTTTTAGAGATAATTTTCATTTTAAATGTTCCTTAATGGTTTAAATATTTGAATTAAAAGGTGTACTGAACCTGAGCTTGCAGCTCATTGGTGTCTTTTTGATTTGCCGTTTCGACATCAAACAGGTAGTGATTCAGCTGTAATTGGAATTTTGTGGTTTGCGCAAAAAACAGATTTAAGCCCAAAGAGTGAATGTCATATTCACCAATACGACCGCTCGCGGTGTCGAGATAGCTTGCGTTGTTTTTATTCGGGTTATAGCGGTCAAAACGGTAATAGCCTTGGACTGACTTTGGCCAGAAATCATCAAATTTGGCATTGGATTTAATACTGTTGTAGAACTGATCGCCCAAGGTGTAGAAAGCGGTAAAAGTATGCCCTTCCGCTTTGGCTTCTTTGATGTCTTGGGCTACAGTGTCGACATAATCGGTCTTGCCTTGCAGATATTCATAAGTCACGCCAAATGGGGCGTGGTTATAATAAATATCGAAACCCAAACGATCGCGTTTTGCAGCATTATCAGTGATTCCGCCGGCTGAAATTTTCGATTCGCCTTTGATATAAGAGGCCCCAAACTTCAACTCACGTAAAATGCTGGCGTAGTCCACTGGCAAGGTAAAAGCCACACGACCGATATAATCTTTGCCGTTGTTGTCATCCGCCTTATTACTGGCATTCCCATTGGTTACCCCTAAGGCATACTCAAACAGCGGCGCACGGTAGTTCGATGCAAAGTCGACAAAAGGTTTGGCATCACCACGGACGATAAATCCATTTTGACGGTTAAACAGTCCTAAAAAGGTCGAAGCTGCAGCGGTACTAATGGTTGGACGCAAATCTTCAGGAGACTGCACATCTAGACCAAAGGGCAATAACTGCTGACCGAGCGTAAAGTTGAGTTTGGCTGTTTCGGGGCCCGCATTGGTGGCAAAAGCGTTATAGCGAACAAAGGCATCTAGTAAGTTAAAGTTACTGTTATTGGTGCCATCATTGCGTTTGCCATAACCAAAGGACAATTGATAATCGAGGTTTTTGCCTTCGTTATAATCCCGGAATAAATTCCCGCGCACACCAATTAGCGCAGTCCCAATATCAAATGTCGATTTGGTTGCACCCAACACACCCGTTTCATCGAGCGCACTGGCACGTAGTTGAACCGTGCCATACAGGGTTGTGTCACGGGTCGATTTGGTGGTTTGACGTTCATATTGACGTGACTGATCGTACTTATAGTTTTCAATATCTGCACGTAAGCCGTCGATATCTTCGGATGTTGCTGTGGTTACTTCTGCAACCTGCGTTTCACCTTCAACATCAGCGGCGTTGGTCGTATCGTCTGTCGTCACAGCGGCGGTTTCGACGACTTGGCTTTTCGTTGCACCAGATTCCACGGCATTTAAGCGTTTTTGCAAACTCTCAATTTGTTGTTTTAAGCTGCTCAGTTCTTGCTGAAGTGCTTCATCCGATGCAAAACTCAGCTGACTGGTTGCGGATAAAATCAGTCCGACCGCAACGGTTAATGTGGTTTTTTTCATGATTTGGTTTCACTAACATTTTTCCCAAAGCGCAAAATCCCCCAACCCCATGCAAGGTGCATGAAGTGAATGTACTGCGTGGGTTTTTTAAAAATTAATCTGAGTGGTCGTAGGTTTTATTCAACTTATGCACGACCGAAACTCGAAGACAGCTTTTAGAATTTAAGCGCGCATCATCGCGAGTGTCATAGCACAACAACATGCCTGTTGTAGGACACGAAAAGCAGAAAGATATCGATGCGTAAAAGTACTCATAAATGTTCCATACAGTGGTGAGTTTTGTTCACTCTAATATGGCAACAACTGTGCCAACATTTTAAGTATTTATTTTTTAAAGTTTTATTATTTAAACCTGATAAATTCTGTTGGTTTTAACGCCAAAAAACTGTTGGTTATGCAACAGTTGCTTATTTCAAATCATCAGATATCTCCATTTTTATATCTCATTTTATGAAATAAGAAATATGCCTTGGGCTTTCCTTCGGGCATAAAAAAACCCACTGACGTGGGTTCTTTTCAATCGATTGTATGTACCGCTTATTGACCAAATTTAGTCGCCATCGCTGTTAATTTTTGATAACCCGTTGGTAGTAAACGTTGAATTAAATCAATCGCTTTTGCATCATTACCAATCAATAAACGACGCTTATCTTTTTGTACTGCTTCAATGATTTGACGAGCCGCTTCTTCAGGTGGACAACGCAAGAATTTATTAAATGACTGTGCCGATTTTTGCGGGTTCATGCCTAAGCTTTTCAAGCTGTCATTCATTTTTGCGGCATTGGCAATATTGGTACGAATACCGCCCGGATGTACACATAGCGCACTCACGCCACAGTTTTCAATATCCAATTCTTGGCGTAAAGATTCGGTAAAACCACGTACTGCAAATTTAGTGGCATTATATGCCGACTGTGTTGGCTGTGCTGTTAAGCCAAACAAGCTGGAAATATTGATGATATGACCTTCACCACTTTGCTTGATATACGGTAAAAATTCTTTGGTGCCATAAACCACGCCCCAAAAGTTAATATTGACAATCCACTCCAGTTCTTCATAGCTTGCCCCTTCAACGGTCGTACCCAATGCCACCCCCGCATTGTTAAAAATCATATTCACGGAACCATGATCTTTAACGGTCTGTGCTGCCCATGCTTTCATTGCTGCAAGGTCTGACACATCGAGTTTTTGCGTCGTTACACGTACATTGCTGGCTTTAACCAATTCAGCGGTTGCCGCTAGACCCTGTTCATTCACATCGCTTAAAGACAGATGACACCCTTGTTTCGCCAAAAGCACAGCCAATTGCTGACCAATACCTGAACCTGCACCTGTAATGGCAGCCACTTTATTTTTGAAGTTTTTCATTGTGATTCCTTATTCCTTTATGCTGCCGCTTGGCTTTATCACAGCGTGATCTCATTTGCCAATGTGTGCAGTTCGTCAACTTAATATAGTTTTGACAATACATATTGTCAATGTCATCTTAGGACGTGCTAAGCTGTTGAAATCGCCAATGCTTAAACATAGGTTTAAACTGAAATTATTGCTAAAATAAGACAAAATTCTGCTTTAGTTCAGCGTATATTTTCATGACAGATGCAACAAATCACACAGAACAACAACAGGCAAAAAATGTGAAGGAACGTCAATTTAAAGGGCTTTCTCTCAGTGAACGTAAGCAAGCGCGACGTGAAAAACTGATTGAAGCCGGTATAGAAGCCTATGGAACACATGGCTTTTTTTCAGTGACTGTGAAAGATATTTGTTTGGAAGCCAAGCTGACCGAACGCTATTTTTATGAATCATTTAAGAAAAGTGAGCAACTGTTCCAGACCATCTTTTTAAAATTAATCGATGAACTGCAACAAAATGTGATGCAAGCCATCATGCAAGCATCTACCGATTCTAAAAAAATGATTGAAGCGGGTTTAACCGCCCTATTGTTAACTTTAAAAAATAATCCCCGTATGGCGCGCATCATTTACATCGATGCCATGTTGGTACAAGAGCTACATAACCAAGCCACAATTCATGAAACTATGATGCGGTTTGACCGTATGATTCATGCCTTTGTCATGCTGATGATGCCGAATATTGATCGTTCAGAACGCGAAATTTCAATGGTCGCAACAGGTCTCAATGGTTATGTCACCCAAATCGCGATTCGCTGGGTCATGAGTGATTATAAACAACCGATGGACGAAGTTTTATCGTCATGTAGCGTGGTCTTTTTGGCCTTGTTGGATGCTTTTTCTGAAAAACCCAGGAAATAAATTCTGAGCTCAACACTGATCTTTACAATTTTTTGAATGATTTTTTGTGACAACAGCATGATGCAAAGCCCATGTTGTTGAATATTTCAGGATTTAAATTGTCACAATTTCTTTCTAAACCCCAATGAAAGATCATTTTTGCAATGATACTGTCATAATTAATCTTTGTAATAAGCCTGTCATAAATATAAAACGGTCTACCGTTTACATAAAATAGGGTATTGCGCTGTGAAAGATGACTATATTTTAATCGTCGACGACGAACTCCCGATTCGGGAAATGATCCATACTTCACTGGATATGGCTGGTTTTCAATGTCAGCAAGCTGAAGATGCCAAACAAGCGCACCAAATGATTGTGGATCAGCGTCCTGCACTGATTTTATTAGATTGGATGATGCCTGGTGGCGTGAGTGGTGTAGACCTGTGTCGTCGTTTAAAACGCGATGAAAATTTGTCAGAGATTCCAGTCATCATGCTCACTGCACGCGGTGAAGAAGACCATAAAGTCCAAGGTCTAGACGCGGGCGCAGATGACTACATGACCAAACCTTTTTCCACCCGTGAGTTGGTGTCACGGATTAAAGCGGTGCTGCGTCGCTCAAATGCATTGGGTGGTGAAAAAACCATTGATGCCAATGGTTTAATCCTCGATCCAGTCAGCCAACGTGTCAGCTTTGGTAACACCATTTTAGATATGGGACCGACTGAATATCGTCTACTGGCCTTCTTCATGACTCATCCTGAACGTGCCTATACCCGTGCTCAATTATTAGATCAGGTTTGGGGTGGAAACGTGTATATTGAGGACCGTACCATTGACGTGCATATTCGTCGTTTGCGTAAAGTTCTTGAACCTTTCCAAGCCGATCGTTATGTGCAAACTGTTCGTGGTACAGGTTACCGTTTCTCTACCCGTGCAGACGCTGTGATGGGTTAGTCATTTTAGGTCTTTAATTTTCTATGTACGAACCGTATCCCGTCCCTGAACTTGCCAGTGAACATAAAAAATTCCGTTACAGCAGTTTATGGACTTTTGCCAAGCAGGATTTGAGACTGCTGGCATTTTTCCTACTCATTGCTGCACTCATCGGCTTTGGTATCGGGTACTTATGGATCTGCATCTTAATCGCCTTTGCAGTGTTCTTTGCATTGCAAATGCGTTCGCTGTACTTAGTCAACGAATGGATTTCAAACCGGCCCTATGATGTCCCGCCAAATTTAGACGGTATTTGGGGGGCTTTACTCTTTAATGTATACCGTGCGCAGCGTCAAGAACGCATCGTACAAGCTGAAATGGTTGGTCTGATCGACCGCGCTCAATCTTCCTTGGTGGCACTTGCTGAAGCTGTGGTATTGATTGATGAATTACACCAAATCGAATGGTGGAACCCTGCCGCAGAAAAGCTTTTGGGGATTCAACAGCTCGATCAAGGGCGCAATATTTTAAGTATTTTAAGACAGCCTAGTTTTATCGAATACTTTACCAATATCGATTTAGCCCCCGATGGTTTAAAAATGAAATCATCGGTACTTGAAGACCATTATGTGCAAGTCAAATTAACCCGTTTTGGTCGCGAAAGTCGTTTATTGGTGGCTTATGACGTCACGCGCATGCATAACCTTGAGCAAATGCGTAAAGACTTTGTCGATAATATTTCACATGAGCTACGCACACCACTTACGGTTTTAAGTGGCTATATCGAAACCTTTACCGATCAGGAAGATTTAAATCCACGCTGGAAACGCGCATTCGATCAAATGCAGTCTCAAACCCGCCGTATGAATGCTTTGGTTAATGACTTGTTATTATTATCTCGTCTGGAAAATGATAAAAAAGTTGCTAAAAATCAAATCATTGAAATGCCCAGCCTAATGAACCAACTATATGACGATGCACATGCTTACAATGTGGATTATGGACATACACTGAATCTCGAGATTGATAGTCACTGTGACCTGATCGGATCAGATATGGAATTGGCGAGTGCCTTTAGTAACCTCATCACCAATGCAATTAAATACACCCCCAAAGGCGGTACTGTGACCATTGGTTGGCATGATGATGGTACGCATGGTTATTTTACCGTTGAAGATACGGGTATCGGGATTGACCCGAAACACTTACCCCGTTTAACGGAACGGTTTTACCGTGTGGACAGCGCACGTAGTCGCCAAACGGGAGGAACAGGTTTAGGTCTTGCCATCGTGAAACACGTTTTGATGCAACATCAGGCACACCTTGAAATTGAGTCCAAAGAAAACCGCGGTTCGCTGTTTAAAGTCGTCTTCCCTAAAGAACGCTTGTATCATGTGAGCTAAGCAGAATCATCCTGCCGGTCTTGCTGTGTTTCCAACTGTTGTTCTTGTTGTTTGGCACGGCGATATGCAGGACGCTGTTGCATCCGTTGTAAGAAAGCCTGAATTTGTGGATATCGCCCTTGAGTTCTGGTCATGACGGCTTCTAATGGAAACGTCATCTGAATATCCGCAAAGCTAAACGGTCCCGCAAAATATTCATTTTCCGCTAAATGTTTTTCTAAAAACTCGATATGTTCTTTTAAGCGAGGTCGTACAAAACCTTTTTTGACCCCATCACAAATGCGATTAGCTACGGGTTTGATGACCCAAGGTACATGGCGTGGCACATTGCTCATGACCAACTGCATCACCAACAACGGCATTAGAGAACCTTCGGCATAATGCATCCAAAAGCGATATTGTTGTTTTGAATGTTCCGCCTTGGCTGCAAAAAAATCATGCCGATCATACTTCTCTTGTAAATATTCCAAGATCGCTGCAGATTCTACCAAGACCAGTCCATCATCCTGCAATATGGGCGACTTCCCTAAAGGATGGATGGCTTTAAGCTCAGGGGGAGCAGACAAATTTGGCTGGCGCAGATAAAACTGAACCTGATAATCCAGTCCTAATTCCTGCATTGCCCATAAAATACGAAATGAACGAGATTTTTCTAGATGATGTAGCACCCGCATGGGTTCATCTCCTATATGAAGTCTAAAATTTTCTTATTTCTGGCAAGCCATTATTATTTTGAAGTACTTAAATCATAAAAAGTGTCAGATCACTGCTTGGATCTGTATCAAAACTAAATTTTGCACAGTACAGCAGCGACCTGCTTTTAAATTAAACTAGAGTGGTTTTAATGTCTACACTGCGCAATAAAGTTTTTGTCACTGGGGTTTTTTCACAAATGGACAAGATTTTTTGCTCTAACTCTGCATCCAAGGATGTTTGAAAATGCAGGCGTCGCTCAACCCATTCAGCTCCTTCACGGTTCGCACAAAAGTCTGCCTCGACACGAAACTCACCCAATTGGATTTGTTTATGTGCTGCATACATGCGCAAGGTAATCATTGTGCATGAGATTAAGGATGCGCACAGTAAATCATACGGTGCTAAACCTAAATCCCCGCCGCCAAATGATTCGGGCTTATCGGTAATAAGTTGATGTTTTCCACTCTGAATTTCACCTGACCACGGTGCTTCTAAGGTGTTTACTGTTGCCGTTGCGACGATACCCATAATGACTCCCTCATGGTTATGCCGCACCATTTTCACCACAGGTACGGCTGTTCATTTTTATTTTTAAGTTAACGTGATGGACGCATTTTATCAGGGAAAGCAGGTGCTTCTAGTCGTGGACCATCATAGTCTGGAATAGAGCCAAAGCGTTCGTCCTGATTAATCCACTGCTCACGGGCAATATTCAATTCTTCTTGTGTGCGCCCCACAAAATTCCACCACAGCAAAATCGGTGATTCAAAAGGTTCACCTCCTAATAATAAAACACGGCCACCTGCATGTAGGTCAATTTTGACTTGGGTTAAGCCCGGCTCAAGTACCACCATATTGTCTTCATTTAGCTCGTGACCATTGATACTGGCAGTCCCTTCGAGGGCCATAAAGCCATATTCAAATTTTGGATTCAGCGGCAAGACGGTACTTTGGCTTTCCGAACTACGCAGATCGACCCCCAATAATTCACTATGTACTTTTACCGGCGATTTAGTCTGTAAAAATTCACCCACCAAGACCGTCAATTCAATCCCGTCTTGTGTCACCACAGGCAACTCTGGGTAATGGTCAAACTGGGGCGCCATATTGATTTTGTCATCTGGCAATGCAATCCAAAGCTGCGCAGCATGCATTTGCGTTTCAGACTCTGGAGCAACCTCAGTATGCGAAATACCATAACCCGCCGTCATGAGATTGACTTGTTTGGGCTGGATTAACTGATGTGTGCCCAAACTGTCGGTATGCATCATGGTGCCATCAATCATCCATGTAAATGTTTGCAAACCAATATGTGGATGCGGCCCAACATCTAAGCCATCACCTTGAGGGAAATGTACTGGACCGGCATGGTCAAGGAAACACCATGCACCAATCATCCGTTTATGCCGACTCGGTAAAGCACGTTTAATCACTGTGCCTTGACCAATTTCAGCACGGCGCAGTGGAAATTCTTGAATGAACTGATTGACGTATTTTTCACAATCGTCGGAATGAGATATTTCTGTGTAATTGGTATTGGTCATATTCTTACCCTAAATTTGGCTAAGCCGATGCAAGGACTATCGGCTAGAGCTATGCATTTTTTTCCATTATATCTGCATTAACTCAATCTTCTTCAGCTGTCATTAATACGCTGAATCACAGAGATAGGACAATCGTTTTTTTGTTGCCTAATATGACATACAGCATAACAGTTTTCGATGCTTATTTAGACAATATCCAATGCGAAATTAATTGTTCAAATCACGTGAAATGTAAATTTAAGTAACATAAATTAACACTCACTTTTGACCAAACAATACCAAATAACTCTCAAATCATTGAAATTACGTGTTTAATTTTAAATAAAAATGATATAGATTATTTGAGTTACATAAACTTACATACAAGCCATGCTCCCCCATCGGTAATCTTGCATGATCAATGAGTATAAGAAAGAATCACGTGCACTGATCCAAAAAGCCTTGAAAGGAACCGTTGTTCGCGTTCCTGCTCAATTTCGTCAAGAATTTTTCCACTACCATCGTCGTCAACTTTTTAAATTCTTTTTCCAAGTCAACATCGTTGCACAATTGGCCTATCTCTCTTATGCCATAGCGGATTGGTTTATGTTGCCCGATGTGGGCTTGCTCGCGATAGGCTTAAAAACGACCTATACCTTACTGATGATGGGCATCACATGGGGCATTTATACATATAGCAAGAGCATTTTACTCTTTGACTTGATGCTTCCCCTATCGATCGTTGGTGCTTCTGCCCTGTGGTTTAGCCTACTCAATTTATCCAATAGCCCCGATGTGCCGATCTATTTATATGCATCTTTGGTTTTTATTGTGTTAGCCAATTTATGTGTGCAAATCCGCTTTAAGGCTGCTGTGCTCATTTCTCTATGTATCAGTCTAATTTTACTGATTGGGGTGTATTTCGCCATTTCTGGCAATATCCATCAACTGCAACTGTTTATCTTGATCTATTCGCCCGTGTTGTTATTTAGTTTGTATATCAGTTGGAATTCAACGCAAAAATCCAGAATTGTATTTTTACACAGTAAACTCGATCAGTTGAACCGTGAAGCGCTCAATATTATGGCGCATACCGACGTGCTGACCGGCTTAAACAATCGCCGTCAATTTATTCAACTTGCCAATTATCATATTCATCATCAGTCCAAACCGTTACAGCCGCTTTCATTACTGATTTTTGATGTCGACAAATTTAAAAATATTAATGATCAGTTTGGGCACTATATTGGTGATCATGTTTTACAACAAATTGCCGAAACGTGCCGACATACTTTACGTAGCCAAGACATCATTGCCCGCTTCGGTGGTGAAGAATTTATTATTCTTTTACCGCAGACACACTTGCGTCAGGCTCAAGATATTGCGGAACGTCTACGACGGGCAATAGCCGATGATTATTTAGAACTTGATACACTACAAAAACTTAAATTTACCGTTTCAATTGGTGTTGCCGAATTTGGTCAAAAAAACCGAGATTTACAAAGTGTAATTCGCATGGCCGATCAGGCACTTTACCAAGCAAAATCTGCAGGAAGAAATCAAATTTCAACTTATAAAACAGCAAGTTAATAATATATTTTGTAACATTCATCAGACGATTTTTTATCATTCATTCGAAAAATCCCTAGTTTCAGGTAGATATTTTTGTATATTTTTTATTCATAATTTTCCTAAGCCATTTATGGAGAAGGGACATGTCTGTTGATGTACGAATGAGTTCTCGGACTAATTCGTCTGCTCAGGAAGTTCGTAAAAATCATAATCATACTTTGAAACTTTCTGAGTGTGATCTTGCCAATCGTGCCGAGATTGAACAAGCCATTGCAGATCCTTTTGCACGTATTCCTACGCAGTTTAGAAACTATTTTCTACAACATCAGTATGCCCATCAGTTACCTTATTTACGTCAAGTGAATTACATGGCGCAGATTACATTTCTTCTTTATTTCTTTGCTGACATTTTTATTATCCCTGACATGTTCTTTTGGTCAGGTCTTTCTCGAGTGGCCATGATTATTGCTGCCCTATTGGTCAGCTTCTATCTGTTTAAATACAAAAAAGATATTCGTGTGCTCGACATGATCTTACCGATTGGTACGGTCTGTAGCACCGCGATTTGGATTGGCTTATTACTGGCTTCAAATAGCCCAATGGTCTCGTCCTATATCTATGGTGCAGCGATCTTTATCTTGATTGCCAATGTCTGCGTACAAACACAATTTAAGCCAGCCTTGTATTGTTCGGGCCTCATTTCGCTATTGGTGTATTTTGCGGTGAGTCAGCTTTTATCATGGCAAGAAGCTCTGATTTTTGTGGTGGTGTCTATTCCTGTTTGGATGATCAGCCTGCATATGAGTTGGAACAATACACTCAATGCACGTCGTCATTTTTTACGTACCCTACTTGACGACTGGAATATGCATACACTGAAAAATTTAGCGCATACAGATGAGCTCACCCAGTTATACAACCGTCGTCAGTTTGTTCAGTTGGCTGAGCACCGTATCCATGAATGGCCAACGCCTGCAAGTACTTGCTTATTAATGTTTGATGTCGATCATTTTAAACATATTAATGATAATTACGGGCATGATGTTGGTGATCAGGTACTGCAATGTATCGCTGAAACCACCCGCAAAGAAATGCGCCAAAAAGATGTCTTGGCTCGTTTTGGTGGTGAAGAATTTATTGTGCTTCTGTCTGAAACGCAAATACAAGATGCAATGTTGATCGCGGAACGTATTCGTTTAACGCTTCAAAATCAATCTTTGCTGAATGTCGCAAATCACTCGATCCAATTTACCGTTTCCATTGGTGTTTCACAGCTTAAATCACATAAGCAAAATTTAACTGAACTGATTAAGCAAGCGGATATTGCCCTGTATCAGGCAAAAGAAAATGGCCGTAACCGTGTAGAGCGCTATGATTCAAGCATGAAACCCGAACGTAAATCAACGAAGTCTTGGCAAAGCTTTACCCATAAAGCAAAGCCTAAAGCTGAACCGAATAATGAAAGCGATAGTAGTTGGTCAATTGTTTATAAATAGAATGTTGAGATATAAAAAAGGACGCCGAGGCGTCCTTTTTTATTAGAAATATCTAGATTTCCCTAGATCGCCGCGAGCATAGCTCTCGGTGTAATTTAGGCAAGAAACGTTGTTTCTTGAAATGCAAAACTGCCGCGAGCATAGCTCTTGGCGTAATTTAGGCAAGAAGCTTCGCTTCTTGAAATCCCTAAATTACTCCCATTCAATCGTAGCAGGTGGTTTAGACGATACGTCATAAACAACACGAGAAACTTCAGCAATCTCGTTCATGATACGTGTAGAAATCTTGTCTACAAGATCATAAGGAAGGTGTGCAAAACGTGCAGTCATAAAGTCCACAGTTTCTACAGCACGAAGCGCGATTACCCATGCATAACGACGGCCATCACCTACGACACCCACAGATTTCACAGGTTGGAATACGGCAAATGCTTGTGCAGTTTTGTCATACCAGCCGCTTGCGCGAAGTTCTTGCATGAAGATGTCATCTGCTAGACGAAGGATGTCAGCATATTCTTTTTTCACTTCACCAAGGATACGTACACCTAGACCTGGGCCTGGGAATGGATGACGGTAAAGCATTTCAAATGGAAGACCAAGTGTTGTACCTAAACGGCGAACTTCATCTTTGAACAAATCACGGATTGGCTCAACCAATTCGAATGCTAAATCTTCTGGTAAACCACCCACGTTGTGGTGTGATTTAATCACGTGCGCTTTACCTTGTTTGCTTGCCGCAGATTCAATTACGTCTGGGTAAATAGTACCTTGAGCAAGGAAGTTCACACCGTCAAGCTTACGTGCTTCTTCAGCAAAAACTTCAATGAATTCACGACCGATGATTTTACGTTTTTTCTCTGGATCAACTTCACCAGCAAGCGCTGTTAAGAAGCGATTTTCAGCGTCGGCACGAATCACGCGGATACCCATGTTTTTCGCAAACATGTCCATCACTTGCTCGCCTTCGTTCAAACGAAGTAAACCGTTATCTACGAATACACAAGTCAATTGGTCGCCAATCGCACGGTGTAAAAGTGCAGCTACAACAGATGAATCGACGCCGCCTGAAAGACCCAATAGAACTTTTTGATCACCAATTTGCTCACGAAGTTGTTCTACGCGAAGATCGATGATGTTTTCTGAGTTCCACAAGTTACGGCAACCACATACGCCATGTACGAAGTTAGACAATAACTCAGCACCTTTCGCAGTATGAGTTACTTCTGGGTGGAATTGGATACCGTAGAAACGACGTTTTTCATCAGAAACCATCGCTACTGGGCAGCTTGGTGTGCTTGCAGTGATTTGGAAACCTTCAGGAATTTGAGTCACTTTATCGCCATGACTCATCCACACTTTTAATTGGTCTTTGGTATCTTCAAGATCACCAATTAAAGCATCACGGACTTTAATATCAACTTCTGCATAACCAAATTCATGCACAGTACCTGGCTCAACTTTACCGCCAAGCTGTTCTGACATGGTTTGTAGACCATAGCAAATACCTAAAACAGGTACACCAAGTTCAAATACAACTTGTGGTGCGCGCGGACTACCTTCTTCATGAACACTTTCTGGACCACCTGAAAGAATGATCCCGTTTGGGTTAAATGCACGAATGTCTTCTTCAGACATATCAAATGCGTACATTTCTGAATAAACACCAGCTTCACGTACACGACGTGCAATAAGCTGACTATATTGAGAACCGAAATCCAAAATCAGGATACGGTCTTCAGTAATTTGGGTATTGGTAGTCATGGCAAACAACTATGCAGGCAACGAATATAAGCGCCGTATTCTAACATTTTTCTTGGACTTTCGCACACTATTCGGACAGGGGCAAAAATCCCAAGCCAAACGGTGTTTTTTACAACACATTTCAGGACTTTACCCATCCGCTTTCAATCAGCGGTAGACATGAAAAAAGCGGCAGAAGGCCGCTTTGATGGATGCTCGGACTCATGACAACTTTATTTTGATTTTTCAATCCAATGATCAAAACTAAATTGACCAGCACCATGCAGCATGAGAAATAATAAGCCGCCAGACATCGCCAAATTTTTCATAAAGTTAATGCTATCTTCAGCACCACCATGGAATAAAAATGCAGTGATTAAACTAAATACGGTTAGACCCAGTGCCGCAAAACGCGCTTGAAAACCAAACAATAAAGCTAAGCCACCACCCAACTCGACTAAGATAGTAATCGGAAGAAGTCCAGCTGGCACACCCATTGACTCCATATAACCTGCTGTTGCAGTGTAAGCCGTAATTTTCCCCCAACCTGCCACAATAAAAATATAAGCCATTAATATACGTGCAACGAGACTGACTACCGAATTGATTTGCGGCTGTTGACTCAGATTTTTCACCATCAAATTTGGATTAAACATACTGAAACCTATTCTTAATACTGTTCAAAAGATGTGCTTAGATTAGGTCGTTTCTTATTCTCTTTAAATATGCTTTTATAATACTCATCATTCTATATATAGAACGGTTTTACTGATAATTAATTACGTTTTAATACTGACTTTGCTGCCCCAGACTGATAGCATCAGACCACTATTTTACGCATATAAGCCCCATGGAACTGATTGATTTTATACTACATGTTGATGACCATTTACTCGAGTTCATTACCAATTATGGCGTATGGATTTATGCAATTCTGTTCCTGATTATTTTTGTTGAAACCGGTTTAGTCGTCATGCCCTTTTTACCGGGTGACAGTCTTCTGTTTGCAGCAGGCGCGCTCGCTGCGTCAACAGGTGCCATGGATCCATGGGTTTTGGTGATTTTGCTGTTTATCGCGGCAGTCTTGGGCGACACGCTGAACTACCATATTGGTAAATATATTGGCCCACGTGTCTTTGAAATTGAATCACGCTTCATTAACCGTCAACATTTGGTGAATACGCAAAAATTCTTTGAAAAACATGGTGGTAAAACCATTATTTTTGCCCGCTTTATTCCTTTTGCACGAACCTTCGCGCCTTTTGTCGCAGGTGCAGGCAGCATGAACTACAAGTACTTCCTGACTTTTAACATGATTGGTGCGATTTGCTGGGTTGGCTCATTTATCACTTTGGGTTATTTATTTGGCAATATGCCAATCGTGAAAGATAACTTCACCCATCTGATCTTTGGCATCATTATTATTAGTGTTTTACCGGGTGTGATTGGTTTTATTCGAGCAAAATTAAAGAAATAAACCGATGTGGTGAACACCTTTAAGCAAAAAAGCGCAAAACCACAGGGAACATACATAAAATCAGCATCAGGGCCGATCCTTTATACAGAAGATCGGCCTTAATTTTTTGGGTCTTACCGGCCAAAATCGTCCGTCCAAATGACATCCAAAATAACGCAACAGGCAGCAAAACCACACTAAATACAGCGAAAACCAAAATAAAATTTAATGGGCTAGCCCAAGTTTCAATCGGGAAAATACCTGCAGCAAAAAGCAACGCTTTCGGATTTTTTAAGGAGGAAATGAATAATTCACGTGGTTGAATTGAAGGATGTTTTTGATTGTACTGATGTAAATGCGTCGATTTCCACAAATGAAAAGCCAACCATAAAACATAGGCAATACTGAGAAAATGCAGTAAGTGAATTAAATTCGGCCACACTGGAGCGCTTAAATGAATAATCAACGCCCACAAATTTATGGCATAGAAATAGCCCAATAATTCTGCAGGAATCAGCATGCACGTCTTTGCAATGCCTTGTTGATGTGCAGAGCTTGCCATTAGTGCATTGCTAGGTCCCGGCGTCATCATCACCGCAATCATTGCAAATACAAACAGCCAACTCTCAATCATAAATATCCAGACAATGTTTCAAAGCGCACACCTTAGCCGAAATGAATTTAAAAAAACAAGTACGCGCTAGGTCAGTTTTATCCTTGTACAAGTCAATGCACTCACGCTGAATGTTCAAGACCAGTAGGAGGTATTAAAATTTACGAATGATATTTAATTTAATTTTTTCATAGATTTAAATATTTTATTGGCTCTAAATAGTGCAGTTTATTTGACTCAAAAAAAATGCCAGTAGACGCCTCGCCTACTGACAAATTTTATTACACTTTTCTCATAGCACAGGCCTGAGCCCCTGCTCATGATCCGCTTATGATTTTGCTGCGGTAGCCGAATTTGTGCGAACGATAATCGGACAACCTTTAAATTTTGCTGCCTGTACAATCGCTTCTTGCTCACCTAGAACGCGTGAAAGTTCGGTACGTTTGGTATTTGAAGATTGTCCCATATTGACCGAAATACTCGGACCAATGCCCCAACCTCCACGGCTGCCCCAGCCACCACCGAGGCCAACACCCACACCAACGCCTGTGCGCTTCGGTGTTTCTACACCATTTTGAATATAGTCGTGGATTCGGTTGTATTCGCTTTGCAATTGCTGGCAACTCAAAGACTGATACTGTGTAGGTGAAACATAGCTTGGTTTAGGCGTACTTGCACATGCACCCAATACAACAGCAGTGAAAGCAACTAGACCACATTTAAGTGCATTCATACTTTTCTCGATACTACTTTTGCTCAATTTCATTGAACAATGATTGATAGGCTTGCGTCAATTTATGATCTGCAGCCAAATGGATTAAAGGTTGATTTTTATGATGAGATTCTTTCATCAGCACTGAAGGCGGTAACATGCTGTCCAATACAGGAAGACCTTCATCTTTGAGTTGTTGTACAACTTCGCGCGGCAACTTCGCCTGTGCCTGAAATTGATTGACCACAATGCCTTCAATTTCTAAATGATCATTATGATCATCCTGCGTTTCTAACACATTTTCGATCAGGGTCTGTAAGGCACGTTTTGAAAACACATCGCAGTCAAATGGGATCAGCACGCGATCTGCCGCAATCAGCGCAGATAAAGTAAAAAAGTTAAAGGCCGGCGGTGTATCAATAAACACTCGATCATATTGACCGCTCATCTGCTGCAAAGCATCACGCAGTTTGTAAATTTTATGCTTAGATTCTAAGGCATGTGCCAACGCACCCAAATTTGGGCTTGCAGGAATTACATCTAAATTTTTAAACGGTGATTGATGTACATAGCTTTCTAGACCTTTAGTACGATTTTTTAAAATCGAACCAATGGCATTTCCCAACAAACCTTTACTTTGTTGCGTCCCCAAGACTTCTTCAAAATAATTTTCAATATTGGGTTCAAGTGCGGGCTTATCTGCTGAGTACGTCGCATCATCCCCCAACAAATATTGACTTGAATTGGCTTGAGGGTCGAGGTCAATCACCAAAGTTTTTAAACCTTGGTGCGCGCTTATCGCAGCTAAATTGACCGTAATACTCGATTTCCCCACACCACCCTTACTTTTTGGTTAAATACCACACGCGTACGCATTCAAAACCCTCTAATCTTTGTTTTTCTACTCAAGCCTTGAAATCGGCCATGTGGATAAGCCATTTATCCAAAAACTGGTTTGATTATAACCAATGTAATGATGAAAATAAGTGCAACAGCTGCAATAAATAAGCCCGCACGGCGCTGAACCAATAAAACACTGTCATCTTTTTTATACGCTTTAGATAAAGAAGACAGCAAGGCCAAAAACAGTACAACTTTGGCATAGAACCATGGCTGCACGTCAAAGTTCTTCATAAACAATAAAATAATCCCTGTCACAGCAATTAAAGCCATTGAGCCATGTTGCAATGCAACAAAAAACTTACGACCTGCCGGATTGGGTAAATTGCCCTGCGTCCCTTTAAACAGCGTAAAAGCACGAATGAAAATGGCAGCACAGCCTAAAGCCACGCCACACATATGAATGATTTTAATGATTAATTGCGTTTCCATGGCTCACCTTAAGATGACTTTGGTGCATGCGCACATTCAGGGCTAGTGGTGTCTTGACCTTTCCATTCTTCGGGTAAAAACGCATGAATAGCCAAGGCATGAATTTGCCCCGGACTAAGTAAATCACCTGCTGCGGCATAGACTTTTTGATGACGTTGCACCAAACGTAAGCCTGCAAAAGCCTCACTCACAATCACCGCTTTAAAATGCGACTCTTTACCTGGGAAATAACCACCATGACCTGCGGACTCATTCACCACTTCAAGATGTGTAGGCGCTAATGTCTGTAGACGCTCAATTAATTGCTGTTCTAAACTCAAAACGGCTCTCCCAAATTCAAAAAAGGTTCAACTGGTCTTAGTATAGCCTGTATTTGTTCAAGTTCTTGTGTCGCAAAGTTGCTGAAACCAGCTGAATTGCATGATTTCACCAAAATGGAAGCCTTCGACCTGCAAAAATCTTCCAATTTTCAAACAAATTGTTTTTATTTTATGCAAACGATGCACAGATTTTCATAAAGTTATTGACCTGAAAAATCCTTAATGTATTATACGTGGCTATGCGGGAATAGCTCAGTTGGTAGAGCATAACCTTGCCAAGGTTGGGGTCGGGAGTTCGAGTCTCCTTTCCCGCTCCAAATTTTTTCATTCGGTTTTTTATTTAAAAAATTGGATAGACTCCGCGGGAATAGCTCAGTTGGTAGAGCATAACCTTGCCAAGGTTGGGGTCGGGAGTTCGAGTCTCCTTTCCCGCTCCAAATTTTTTTCGATTCAGTTTTTTAGTAAAAAAACAGGATAGACTCCGCGGGAATAGCTCAGTTGGTAGAGCATAACCTTGCCAAGGTTGGGGTCGGGAGTTCGAGTCTCCTTTCCCGCTCCAAATTCAAAAAGCCCTCATCGAAAGATGGGGGCTTTTTTATTGCAGAATGAAAAACATCTGAATCAATTTCCAGCCTTTTTTTAATCTTTGCATAGCTCTATGATATTGAGCATCTATTGGAGTTCAAGCTGATTGACCACCATTAATAAAAAGTATTAAAAAAACAGCTAAGCCCCTGTCTTAGATATATTATTTTTAAAGTTGAATATCTACAAAGTTGCTAACACCAAATTTACATCATCAATCCTCTTGTTGTTTTTCCTACATCTATTGTTTTAAATCAAACACTTATTTTATCTAATTTGCATAATTTTTATGCAGATTAAATGCTAAAAAGACATTTTGCTAAGTTAAGAATAATCCATCATTTAAAAAATCCCGCATTTACGAGTAGCGTTTTGATATCTATTAAAGGTGTCATTATGTCTCATTTAATCTCTGAAAATATTCATGTTATTGAAAATGACTTAGAAGCAATCCATGCAGCGTATCACGTTGCAGATTTTGCTTTGGAAGGTCGAAATGAACGTGATCAGAACCGCCTGCTGCCTTTTGCAGAAATCGACTTATTCAGTCAAAAAGGTTTAGGTGGCATTCGTATTCCCAAAAAATTTGGCGGTGCCTACGTGTCGAACAAGACACTGGCGCAGGTTTTTCGCATTATCAACAAAGCAGATTCTAGCGTGGGCCAAATTCCACAAAACCAAATTGCCTTGCTGTATATGATTGACCTCATGGGAACAGATGAGCAAAAAGCCTTTATTTTTAATGAAATTTTACAGGGAAAACGTTTAGCTAATGGTGGGCCAGAGCGCAACACCAAAGACACTAAAACCTTAAACACAACGCTGCGCATTGAAAATGGAAAGTATGTTGTTAATGGTGAAAAGTTCTATTCGACCGGCAGTAGTTTTGCAGATTGGTTGGCGATTAAAGCCGTTCACCCTGAAGGTCATGTTGTCCTGACCATCATTGATCGACACGCTACAGGCGTAGAAGTGATTGATAACTGGAATGGTTTTGGTCAGCGTACAACGTCTAGTGGCACCGTCAAACTAAACCATGTGGCAGTAGACCCCCTATTAATTTTTGATGAACGTAAGCTTTCTGCAGGGCCAACGTATCGAGGTGCCTTTTCACAATTGATGCAAGTCGCGATCGATGTCGGGATTGCGGAAGCTGCCTTTGCAGACACCCTTTCTGCAGTACAAAAAGCCCGTCCGATTGTGGATGCACAAGTTGAGAAAGCCAGTTTTGAGCCCTACACCCTACAAGAGGTGGGTAAATCTGCAGTTTTATTGGATGCTGCGATTTTACTTTTAGATGAGGCCGCAGATTATCTCGATGAATTAGATCAGCTTGATCAGGTGAGTGAACAACAAGCTGCTCTAGCTTCGATTCGTGTCGCAGAAGCCAAAATCTATGCCAATGATGCAGCCTTACAGATCTCTGAAAAACTCCTTGAGTTAGGCGGCAGCCGTGCAAGTTTGAGTGCCCATAACCTTGATCAACACTGGCGCAATGCCAGAGTACACACCTTACATGATCCTGTGCGCTGGAAGCTGCATACCTTAGGCGACTATTACTTAAATCATAAATTACCTGCACGCCATGCGTGGATTTAAGGAGAATTCTGATGACCTCATTTCCAAATATTAATTCGCTACAGGCCATATCAACAACACCTGCGCATATTATTCAGTCCGATGCAGAAGCACTTGAAATTGCAAAACAATTAGCTGAACAATTTAGAAAAAATGCCGTGCAACGTGATGCCGAACGCATACTGCCGTTTGATGAAATCGAGGCCTATAGTCAATCTGGTCTCTGGGCAATCACGGTTCCCAAGGCATTTGGCGGTGCCGAAGTTTCAAGTTATACCGTGGCGCAAGTGATTGCGCTTATGAGTGGTGTAGATGGCTCAATTGGGCAAATTCCACAAAACCATTTTTATGCATTGGAAGTATTACGAAACACCGGCACAACTGAACAAAAGCAAAAGCTTTATGCCGAAGTGCTTGCTGGCGCTCGTTTTGGCAATGCCTTAGCCGAGTTTAAAACCAAAACCGCTGCGCAAAAACAAACGTCGATTCGCTCTCATGACAATGGTTTTGTGGTGAATGGTGAGAAGTTTTATTGCACCGGCAGTTTATTTGCACATCGTATTCCCACATTGGTCAAAGACCCCGATGGTCGTGAATATTTAGCCTTTATTGCACGTGAAAGTACAGGTTTAGAGCTGATCGATGATTGGACAGGGTTTGGACAGCGCACCACGGGTAGCGGCTCTGTAAAATTTCACCAAGTTGCAGTTCCTGCCATAGATGTCATTCCCTTTGATCGTGCATTTACGGAGCCGACATTGGTTGGGCCATTTGCGCAAATTATGCATGCTGCGATTGAAGTCGGTATAGCGCGCGCAGCCTTTGAAGAAAGTTTGCACCGCGTACACCAAGCACGACCATGGATTGATTCAGGTCTTGATCTTGCAAGCGAAGATCCTTTAACCAAATACGAACTCGGTCGCATTGCCGCAGATGTTCGCGCCAGTGAGGTCTTGCTGAAACAAGCCGCTCGTGCCATCGATGCTGCTCGCCCACAGCCCAATGCTGAAAACATCGCAAAAGCTTCTCTAGATGTCGCGAAAGTGCGTGCGCATAGTACTGAAACCGCACTGAAAGCGGCATCAAAATTGATTGAGCTTGCAGGCAGCCGTGGCAGTCAGCGTGAAGATGGTCTAGATCGATTTTGGCGTAATGCACGTGTCCATACCTTGCATGATGCAGGGCGCTGGAAATATTTCTTCATTGCTAATTACCTCCTAAATGGCGTATTGCCCCCACGTCGAGGGACCTTGTAATGAACCAAACCACCACAGTAGATACCCGATCACATTCAGCCAAGAAAATTTTACTAAATGCCTTCGACATGAACTGTGTCGGCCATATCAATCATGGCTTATGGACCCATCCACGCGATGAGTCACACCGCTTTAATGAACTGAGCTATTGGACGGATCTTGCCAAAACCTTGGAGCAAGGGCTGTTTGACGGGCTATTTATTGCAGATATCACAGGGGTCTATGATGTTTATGAGGGCAATATTGATCTCACACTTAAAGAGTCGATCCAACTGCCGAGCCATGACCCCAGCACCCTGATTTCTGCAATGGCTGCGGTCACTGAAAACTTAGGTTTTGGTGTAACAGTCAATTTGAGCTATGAAACGCCTTATCAATTTGCACGTCGATTTGCCAGCCTAGACCACCTGACCCAAGGTCGAATCGGCTGGAATATCGTGACTGGATATTTAGATAGTGCAGAACGCCTCATTGGGCAAAAAGGCTTGAAAGATCATGACCTACGCTATGAACAAGCTGAAGAGTTTTTGCAGCTTTGCTATAAGTTTTGGGAAGGCTCTTGGGAAAATGATGCGGTTCAAAAAGATAAAGCAAATCGCATCTTTAGCGACCCCAAAAAAGTACATGCCATTCAACACCAAGGCAAGTTCTATCAAAGCCAAGGGGTATTTCAAGTTTCTCCATCGATTCAGCGCACCCCTGTGTTGTATCAGGCCGGTGCTTCACCACGTGGCTTAGCTTTTGCGACGCAACATGCAGAAGGCATGTTTATCGGTGCGGACAGCGCTGAAAAAGTCAAAAATCAGGTACAAAAAATTCGCAGCCAAACCGCAGCGCAAGGTCGTGACCCACAAGCCGTGAAACTCTTTGTTGGCATTACGATAGTAACCGCAGAGACCGATGAGCTCGCCCAAGAGAAATTGGCTGAATACATTCGCTATGCCAATCCTGAAGCGGGACTGGCACACTTTTCCAGTTCGATTGGGATGAACCTCGCCAATTTTGCAGAAGATGAAGCCATTCCGTATCAGCAGACCAATAGCATCGCATCGGTCAATCAAAAATTTAAAGAGCAAAAAATTACGCGCCAAGATTTGCGTGCTCAGCACGTTCTAGGTGGGCGTTATCCGCTCTTTGTCGGGAGTGGCGCCAACGTTGCAAAGCAGTTGATTGATTATTTGGATGAAACTGGCATCGATGGATTTAATCTGACTCGCACCGTTGCACCTGAGTCACATCAAGATTTTATCCGTTTGGTCATTCCTGAATTACAGCAACGTGGTCGCTATAAAACTGCATATGACACCGGTAGTTTACGGCAAAAACTGTTTCAACAAGGTGACCATTTAGCCACGACACATCCTGCTCATTGCTATCGATGTCCCACTTCCGAAACATCTTCTCAGGCAACAATTAAAAACGTTGAAACAGCATAAGCTGCATTTATAAAACAACATGTTAGACAAAAAATTTAATTATTTGGAAATATAGAGGTGTGCCATGGCACAAACAGCAAAATCTAAATTCACACTGATTGGTGTAATCGTGGCCATCTTGGTGATTGGCTTAGTTATTTGGAATCAACAAAAGAAAAGTCATCAAAGTGAATTGGTGATTGGGATTAGCCCATCTTTTGCTAAACCCTTACAAGTCGCTGCAGATGAAGCCAAGCAGCAAGGACTGAACGTGAAATTGGTGGAATTTTCGGACTGGAATACCCCGAATATCACCCTAAACCACGGCGATATTGACGCGAACTTTTTCCAACATCAGCCGTTTCTAGACAATGCAAAAAAAGAAACGGATTTTAAAATCAAAGCCTTTGATGTCGGTGCTGCTACCCATGTCGGACTGTATTCAAAAAAGTATAAAAACTTTGCTGATTTACCCCATAAAGCCAAAGTGGTGATTCCGAATGATCCGGTCAATCAGGGCCGTGCCTTACAACTGCTACAGCAAGCCAAGCTCATTGAACTGAAACAGCCAGATAACTTTTTATCGACTTTAAATGACATTGCAGCGAATCCTAAACAGCTTCAATTTATTGAGGTGGAAGGCCCTCAAACGGCACGTGCAATTGATGATGTCGATCTGGCTTTTGGCTATCCACATTATTTACGTTTAGCAAAAACTGCCGATCCTGAAAATGCATTGTTATTTGACTCCAATACTGACAAGCGTTTTGCCATCTTATTTGCCGTACGTGATGACTATGTAGATCATGATGATAAACTGCGTAAATTTGTCGATATTTATCAAAACTCACCTAAAGTTAAACAAGCATTGGACGCAGATTTTGGTGCAAAACTGTGGTTCCCTGGTTGGAAATAAGGAGTCACTCATGGTGAGTTTCGGTTCATCGGTTGAATTTGCCGTCCCCCATATCCAAATCAAAAATTTAAATAAATTTTATGATGTGCAAGGACAGCAGGTTCATGCCTTAAAAGATATCAATCTGAATATTCCACAAGGCAAAATATTCGGCATTATTGGGAAAAGCGGCGCGGGTAAATCTTCGCTGATTCGAACGCTGAATGGCTTAGAACAAATCAGTGATGGCAGTATTCACATCCATCAACAGGAATTATCTCGCTTAAATCATGCAGAGTTGATAGCCCTGCGTCAGCGTATTGGGATGATTTTTCAGCATTTTAATTTGATGTCTGCCAAAACCGTGTATGACAATATCGCGCTGCCCCTTAAAATCGCCAATTTCAGTCAAGCCGATATCGCTCAGCGAGTGAATGAAGTGCTGAAGTTGGTAGGTCTTGAAAATAAAGCAGCGCACTACCCTTCTCAACTTTCGGGCGGGCAAAAACAACGTGTTGGGATTGCACGAGCGTTAGTTCATCATCCGGAAATTTTACTCTGTGATGAAGCGACTTCTGCACTCGATCCTGAAAGTACTTCTGTTGTGCTGTCTTTGCTTAAAGAAATTAATCAAAAGCTTGGTATCACCATTGTGTTGATTACCCATGAAATGCAGGTCATTCGCGAGATTTGCGATCAAGTTGTGGTGATCGATCAAGGCGAAATTGTAGAAGCAGAACAGGTTTGGAAAGTGTTTTCTACGCCTCAGCAGCAGATCACACAAGAGTTACTCAACCTTGAACAACTTGATTTACCAAGCGACATTCAGCCACAACCGTCAGATTCAAATGATCAAATCATTTTAAAATTACGCTATGAATCGACACTACAACAGTCGCCAGACTTAAAGTTTATTTTTGATCAATTTCAGGCGCCAGTACATTTGTATCAAAGTCATATCGATAGTATTCAAGGGCATTTAATTGGCTCGTTGATTGTTGCTGTAGACCACAGCCATTTAGAGATCAACACCTTATCTGAACAACTTAAACACCATATCGCACAGATTGAGGTACTTGGCTATGCACGACCAACTCATTGATTTACTGATTAGTGGAACCATTGATACTTTACTGATGGTCGGCGTTTCAGCTTTTGTGGCCTTTCTGATCGGCCTGCCTTTAGCAGTCGTATTGGTGTGTAGTGCTGAACACGGGATTTATCCTTCAAAAAGCCTAAACCATACCCTAGGTTGGTTGGTCAATATTACCCGTTCGGTGCCTTTTCTTATTTTAATGGTGGCGCTCATTCCGCTCACGCGCTTTATCGTGGGCACCAGTTATGGCGTTTGGGCTGCCGTCGTTCCTTTAACCCTTGCGGCCACGCCTTTTTTTGCACGCATTGCAGAAGTGAGTTTACGTGAAGTCGATCAAGGTCTGATTGAGGCCGCTCAAGCCATCGGCTGTAATCGCAAACAAATCATTTGGCATGTGCTGCTCCCTGAAGCGCTTCCTGGCATCGTCGCGGGCTTTACTGTGACCTTGGTGACCATGATTAATTCTTCTGCCATTGCAGGGGCTATCGGTGCAGGTGGTTTGGGGGATATTGCTTACCGTTACGGTTATCAACGCTTTGATATGCAAATCATGCTGGCAGTGATAGTGGTCTTGGTCGCGATCGTGATGCTGGTTCAAGCCTGTGGAGATCACATTTCCAACCAATTGGATAAACGCAAAATTTAAATATTTAAAGCGCCCCGCTCGATAATTTTTCGTATTTCTTAAAAAAAATATGCTTCTATACATAAAAAAATACCCTAATCTGGATTAGGGTATTTTTCGATTAGATGCAAAATCGATTCTGTTCAATCAGCATCTTTAGACCAAATTAATAAGTCACACGGACATAATCACGATATTCAGGTTTCCAGAAATTCTCTTCAATGGCCTGTTCTAGTACTTCAATGCTGACATTTGGCGCAACACCATCAGCAATCGCAGCTAATGCCACTTTCAATGCGATTTTCTTCGAAATATCCTGTAAATAATCCAAACTTGGCAATAAATCGGCATTTGGATCTGCCAATTTTGGTGAACAGTCTGCCAACGCCGTACTCGATGCCATCAGCATATTTTCAGTCACACGTTTCGCCCCAGATGCAATCACACCGAGACCAATCCCCGGGAAAATATAGGAGTTATTACACTGTGAAATCTGATGAATCTTGCCATGATAATTCACTGGTGCAAATGGACTGCCAGTCGCAATCAGGGCCTTACCTTTGGTCCACTCGATAATATCTGCAGGCACCGCTTCGACACGCGATGTTGGATTAGACAGTGGCAACACAATAGGCTGTTCACAATTCGCAGCCATCTTTTCAATGACCTCTTGGCTAAACAGTCCCGGTTGTCCCGAAACGCCAATCAATACAGTCGGTTTAGCATGTGTAACTACATCCAATAGCGAAATGACTGAATCTGCATTTGCCCAATGAGCAACGTTATCCGGTGCTTGCGCAAGTTTGCGTTGGAAATCTAAAAGATTCGGCTGATTTTCAGTAATTAAACCAAAACGATCGACCATAAACACCCGCGCACGCGCTTGAGCATCGGTTAAACCTTCCGCCACCATTTGCTTGATGATCTGCTCTGCAATCCCGCAACCTGCTGAACCTGCACCTAAGAATGTGACGATTTGATCTTTGAGCTGCTTGCCTGCTGCACGTGATGCCGCAATTAAACTTCCGACAGACACCGCTGCTGTTCCTTGAATATCATCATTAAAGCAGCAAATTTTATCGCGATATTTTTCCAATAAAGGCATCGCATTTTTTTGTGCAAAGTCTTCAAATTGAATCAGCGCTTTTGGCCAACGTTGTTGAATGGCTTTAATCACGTCATCGACAAATTGATAATATTCTTCACCGCTGATACGAGGCTGACTCCATCCCATATAAATCGGGTCATTCAACAGCTGTTGGTTATTAGTTCCGACATCTAAAGTAATCGGCAATGTATAAGCTGGACTGATCCCACCACATGCGGTGTACAGTGACAACTTACCAATCGGAATCCCCATCCCCCCAATGCCTTGGTCACCAAGACCAAGAATACGTTCACCGTCCGTAATAACGATCACTTTCACGTTCTTTTTATTCACGTTATGAATAATTTGGTCAATATGATCACGGTCAGGATATGAAATAAAGATCCCACGATGACGACGGTAAATGTCTGAGAAGCGCTGACAAGCCTCACCCACTGTTGGTGTATAGATGATCGGCATCATCTCACTGAGGTGGTTTTCAATTAAGTGATAGAACAATGTTTCATTGGTGTCTTGAATATTGCGCAGGTAAATATGCTTATTGATATCACTATTAAATGCACAATATTGCTGATAAGAACGCTGACTTTGCTCTTCAATGCTTTCCGTGACGTGTGGAATTAAACCGTGCAAATTAAAGCTCTTACGTTCATCTTCATTAAACGCAGAGCCTTTATTTAAAAGTGGGAGTTCTAAAAGTGTATTTCCGGCATAAGGAATATATAAAGGACGTTTCGTTTTCAAATTTTCACTAGGCATTATTTAACTCGTTTAATTAATCTTTTGTTTCGCACTGCAAAAAGCGAAATGCACAAAAGTGACTATCTCGTTATTTGTTATAGCCTATCCTGATTCGAGCGCTTTGGGGCATTTAGTAAATTGATAGTAGTTTTAGTTAGATTTTATAATCTGATAACTCGATCATGCATCCAATCATCGCAACGCCTATTTTGGCTTAAATGTATACGACTTTTAGCGAATCTTAGAAAATAACAAAAATAATTAATGATTAAATTTCAATCAATTAAATAAGTTCAATACAAAGCCCTAAATTTGGTAGGTCTTTGGTAGGTGTGAATTTAAAACATCCCTCGCAATACTCAGTTTAGGTGAGTATCACCCATAACAAATGACAATGAATGGTAGAAGGAATCGCACCATGGCTTTTAAAAATATTGCAGATCAAACAAACGGTTTTTACATCCCTTGTGTTTCACTTTTTGGTCCCGGCTGCGCTAAAGAAATTGGCGCAAAGGCGCAAAATCTTGGCGCTAAAAAAGCGCTCATTGTGACCGATGCCGGTCTATACAAATTTGGTGTGGCAGACACCATTGCCGGGTATTTAACTGAAGCTGGCGTAGAAAGTCACATCTTCCCGGGCGCAGAACCCAACCCAACTGACACCAACGTACATAGCGGTGTAGATGCCTACAATGACAATGGCTGTGACTTTATTGTCTCTCTCGGCGGCGGCTCTTCTCATGACTGTGCCAAAGGCATTGGCTTAGTGACTGCGGGTGGTGGCCATATTCGTGACTATGAAGGCATCGATAAAAGTACAGTCCCAATGACTCCACTCATTGCGATTAATACCACCGCAGGTACGGCATCAGAAATGACCCGTTTCTGTATTATTACCAATACCGACACCCACGTTAAAATGGCGATTGTCGATTGGCGTTGTACGCCTCTTATCGCCATTGATGACCCGAAACTAATGATTGCAAAACCTGCGGCGCTCACTGCAGCAACCGGTATGGATGCATTAACGCATGCGGTCGAAGCTTATGTTTCTACAGCAGCTAATCCCATTACCGATGCTTGTGCTGAAAAGGCCATTGCAATGATCAGTGAATGGCTCAGCCCTGCCGTCGCCAATGGCGAAAACCTAGAAGCACGTGATGCGATGAGCTATGCACAGTACTTAGCAGGGATGGCATTTAACAATGCATCTTTAGGTTATGTCCACGCGATGGCGCACCAACTTGGCGGCTTCTACAACTTGCCACATGGCGTATGTAATGCCGTGCTGCTACCACACGTTTGCGAATTTAACCTGATCGCCTGCCCTGACCGCTATGCACGTATCGCACAGCTCATGGGTGTGCCAACCGACGGTTTAACGGTGACTGAAGCGGCTTATGCAGCGATTGCAGCAATCCGTGAACTCTCTGCTTCGATTGGCATTCCATCGAGCCTTTCTGAACTCGGTGTGAAAGAACAAGACCTCAGCATCATGTCTGAAAATGCACAAAAAGATGCCTGTATGCTCACCAACCCACGTAAAGCAACTCATGCTCAAGTGGTTGATATTTTCAAGGCAGCGCTTAAAGCCAATGCCTCTGTGGTCGACTTCAAAGCGGCCGTTTAAGTTAAGCCCTTAAAGGTCTTCATGTTTAAGTGACCTAAGTGCCTACATTACCCTTTGAGTTTAGTGATGTAGGTCAACTGAATCCATTTCACGTTTTATTTCAGGGAAGCGACTATAGATTGGTCGCTTTCATACTGAGGTCACTCTTTTTTAGTCGGTAAAACAGCATCGATTATTCATTTGACAAAAGCTCATGACTCATCAAGGATAAAGCATAATGTCCAATAATATTAATGAGTATAATAATGAGCCATTCACCAATTCAGTATCAGCCTGACATTTTGGGCGCAGGCTATGAACAAGCCACGCTGACCTTCCCGGATGATTATGAAGGCCCAGTGGTTGCCACACTGGTTCGCAAAAAAGCCACGGCTCCTACCTCCAAAGCGGTGCTCTATATCCATGGTTTTATCGATTATTTTTTCCAAACCGAAATGGCGGAACGCTTCAATCAGCACGGTTTCGACTTTTATGCCTTAGATTTAAGAAAATATGGTCGCTCAATCCGCCCGCATCAAAAATACTATAATGTGCATGCACTGTCTGAATACGATGCCGAAATAGATCAAGCCCTAACGATCATTGCTGATGAAGGTCATGATGCCTTGCTGCTCTGTGGTCATTCTACCGGTGGCTTAACCACCACTTTGTATGTGGCGCATCATCAAAATCATCCTTTAATTCAAGCCCTTTGGGTTAACAGCCCATTTTATGATTTCAACATGAATCCAGTGAAACGCGCACTGGGTATTCCACAGCTGAGTAAATTGGCAAAAACCTTTCCCAATTTAAAATTTCCAAGTGAACTGAATAAATGGTATACGGCGAGCCTACATCAAGATTTAAAAGGTGAGTGGGACTTTAATTTAGACTGGAAAAAAACTCGCTACCCAATGGTATATATCAGTTTCGTCCGCAGTATTTATGAAGCTCAAAAGGAAATTCATCAAGGTGTGAAGATTGATGTGCCAGTATTAGTGATGCATTCACATCAAACTAAAAATCCCAAAAAATGGGGTAAAGCAGCGCAGACCAGTGATGTGATTTTGGGTGTAAAAGATATCCAAAAATATGCCAAGAAAATTCAAGGCGATGTCACCATTCAAAGCATTCACAATGGCTTGCATGATTTAGTACTTTCGGAAAAAACCGCGCGAGAACAAGTCTATACCCAGCTCTTTGAATGGCTGGCCAATAAAGGCCTTTAATAGCCTGAATCACATTGCAAATTAATGTTTTAGTTTCAACAAAGTCTGATGTACGGGATGTGATCTCGGCATCAGCTCAATCAGGCGTTCAACCGCATCGATAGCTTCAGGAAAACGCGCGACATGCTTGAGCAGAACATCTGTTTCCTTGGCATTAAAAATCGCTTGGCTCAATCGTGACTCAAGACAATCACGCCATGCCCCTAAAAATGGGCTTTCAGTTTTAGCCAAGAAAACCCCTGAACACAGTTTTAATGCAGAATCGAGATAACCTGCATCTAAAGCTTGCTCGGCTTGCAAAAAATCGGCTTCGACTTGTGCCAATAAACGATAGGGACGTGAGCCTAGCATGCCGCCCAAAATATCGCGTAGCTGCGACATTTCCGCTTTTAAAGTCCCAACACTCACCTTGCGTTCACCATATAAGGCTTGATGCAAAGTATCTAAGGTCATGCCTTGTGGACATAGCGCCAAGATGGTCAAAATTTCTATTTGCCGCGGGGTCAGCACCATCACTTTGCCATTAAATAACACTTGTGGCACAGCAAAGGCCCGAATATACAAATGCTGTTTTTGAAAATCGAGTAAAGCCGATTGAATAATCGAAGCGCAGCGTTCAGCCGCAAGTAGCCCTAAACTATTGTGGTTTTTCCACACGGTAGATAAATCAACCACGCCCAAAATTTGCTGCGTATGTGGATCGATAATTGGTGCTGCATAGCAGACCCATTCATGTACTGATGGCATGTAATGTTCATTTGAAAACACACAACTCGACTGCTGAGTTTTTAAAGACAACGCTAATGCATTGGTGCCGACCAATTCTTCGCGCCATTGCCCACCTGCAATAAAATGCACACTTTCCGCAGCACTTTGCATTTGCCGACTCGACGCACTCCAAATAATCGTGCTACCTACATCGCCCACGGCAAGTACCATCGACGACTGTTCGGCTATGTGTTTTAAATCTTCTGCACAATGTTGTAAGGCATGATGCAATGCCGACTGTTGTTGACTTTGAGGGTTCAAATTCACCAAAGGCGCAGCACTCCGATTTTCCGGAATTTCCGCCTGCGCCGATCGCTGCCAAGAGCTCGCAATGCTCTCATTCAATTGCGAGGTTTGCTGCTTTGACAGACTCATGCCCTGCCTTAACCGTTCGACATTCTGTCGTTTTTCAGATAAATCCTTCTGTATCATCATTCATTATTCTCACAACAATTCATGACTAAAAATCCGTTTCCCGGCTTTTGTTTTTAAGACTGAAAAAAAATATTGTAAACCTTCTTGTCTCCAACCTTTTTCCAACCTTATACAGGCTATGCTAATCAAATAATGTACAAAAGTACCTTATACCAAAGCTGTAGATTGCCACAGATGGGCAGCCCAACAAGATCATAATAAACAAGCAAAGGAAAATTCATATGCGTTATGTCGATCCTAATCAACCCGGTTCAAAAGTTCAGTTTAAAGCTCAGTATGAAAACCTGATTGGTGGCCAATGGGTCGCGCCAGTGAAAGGTGAATACTTTGAAAATATCTCCCCTGTAGACGGTAAAGTTTTTACCAAAGTGCCACGTTCTTCTGCTGAAGATATTGAATTGGCTTTGGATGCAGCGCATAAAGCCAAAGCCCAATGGAACGCCTCTTCCCCAACCACACGCTCAAATATTTTATTAAAAATTGCCGATCGACTTGAAGAAAACCTAGAGCTCCTTGCGGTCGCAGAAACCTGGGACAACGGTAAACCGATTCGTGAAACCTTAGCCGCTGATATTCCACTGTGTATCGATCACTTCCGTTATTTTGCCGGCTGTATCCGTGCCCAAGAAGGCGGCATTTCTGAAATTGATGAAAATACTATTGCTTACCATTTCCATGAACCACTTGGTGTGGTCGGTCAAATTATTCCGTGGAATTTCCCAATCTTGATGGCGGCTTGGAAACTTGCTCCAGCATTGGCTGCGGGAAACTGCATCGTGTTGAAACCTGCGGAGCAAACGCCTGTCAGCATCTTGGTCTTGGCTGAACTCATTCAAGACCTACTCCCACCGGGCGTGCTGAATATTGTGAATGGTTATGGTGTTGAAGTCGGTCGTCCATTGGCGACCAATCCACGCATCTCAAAAATCGCCTTCACAGGTTCAACCGCTGTCGGTCAAATGATCATGCAATATGCGACTGAAAATATCATTCCTGTGACTTTAGAACTTGGTGGAAAATCACCAAATATCTTCTTTGAAGACATCATGGACAAAGACGATGAGTTCTTAGATAAAACACTCGAAGGTTTTGCCATGTTTGCGCTCAACCAAGGTGAAATTTGCACATGTCCATCACGTGCATTGGTACAAGAAAGCATTGCAGATCGATTCTTGGAAATGGCAGTAGAACGTGTCAAACGTATTAAGACGGGTCATCCTTTAGACACCGATACCATGATCGGTGCACAGGCATCGCAAGAGCAGCAAGACAAAATTTTAGGTTGTATCGCTACAGGTAAAAATGAAGGTGCACAGCTCATTACTGGTGGTGATCCACGCAATGAAGTCGGTACAGGTTTCTATATTGAACCAACCATTTTCAAAGGCACCAATGACATGAAGATTTTCCAAGAAGAAATCTTCGGCCCTGTGCTTTCAGTAGCAACCTTTAAAGACTTTGATGATGCGATTAAAATTGCCAATGACACGATTTATGGTCTAGGTGCAGGGGTTTGGTCGCGTTCAGCACATACTTCATATCGTGCGGGTCGTGCCATTCAGGCGGGCCGTGTATGGACCAACTGTTATCACATCTATCCTGCACACGCAGCATTCGGCGGCTACAAAAAATCAGGGATCGGCCGTGAAAATCACAAAATGATGTTGGATCATTACCAACAAACCAAAAACCTATTGGTGAGCTATGACACCAAGCCGATGGGCTTCTTCTAAGTCTTGATTTAAGTTAGATCATAAAAAAGCGAATCGAGGTTCGCTTTTTTCAATTTTTTTAAATGCTCCATACATGTATCACCAAGCGTTACTGCCCTTGTATAGCATCCTCTACAAAATGTAGATGATCTACACCCCAATACAGCTCATCATTCACAAACCAACTTGGCGCCCCAAACACACCCCGTTCAATAGCTTCTTCGGTCACCACTTTCAGCTCAGATTTGACTTTTTCATCATCCAACCACTGTTTCACTTGTTCTGCACCTAGCCCCAGTTCTTGCATGAGTTGCATGAAGGTGGTGAGATCATTTAAATTGCGTGGCTGACCAAACATCGCGTTAAAAATACCCGTCAATACTTTCAGAAACTCTTCAGACTGAAATAACTGGACTGCGGTTATCAAACGCATCAACTGCAAAGTATTGATTGGAAAATACGGATTCATCTGTACGGGTATCTGCCATAGCTTTGCCCAACGTTGAAGATCAATCATGGAATAACGTGCCTTTGCAGGTACCGCCATCGGACTACTGTTGCCAGTAGCTTTAAACACCCCACCCAATAACATCGGTTTCCAGATAATCTCTGCCTGATATTGCTCAGCAATGTGCTGAATACGGTGAAATCCGATGTAGCTATATGGACTGCCAACATCAAAATAAAACTCGATTACTTTCATTTTTTTCGTCCTTTTTTTGCTTGTTTTTCCTAATACTTTTAAATCAGTGCTTACCAGCGTTCCATCCACGGTCGCAGATCTAATTCATGCGTCCATGCATCTCGTGGTTGCTGTGAGAGATGCCAATAATTTTCTGCAATATGTACTGGATTTAAAATACCATCTTGCTCTTTTTTAGCATAAAGATCAGGGAACGTATCTTTAATAAAATCGGTATCAATTGCACCATCAACCACCACATGCGCCACATGAATATTTCTTGGCCCTAGTTCACGTGCCATGCTTTGTGCCAAGGCACGAAGCGCATGTTTTGCTCCAGCAAAAGCGGCAAAGCCAGCCGCACCGCGCACACCTGCTGTTGCGCCAGTAAAAATAATCGTGCCTCGTTCACGTGTCACCATGCGTTTTGCCACTTCCCGACCAGTTAAAAAAGCCGAGAAACATGCCATCTCCCATATTTTGAAATATTTACGTGCGGTTTCTTCCAAAATACTACAAGGGACGTTGGCACCAATATTAAAGACCATGACCTCAATCGGGCCAATGTTTGATTCGATATGCTCGATGAGTTCAATCACTTGCTCTTCTTTTCGAGCATCCGAACCAAAGCCAAAAGCAGTCCCTCCCTGCACTTGAATTTTAGCTATTAAGGGCTGTAATTTGTCTGCATTTCGTCGTGTCATACAAGCAATATAACCCTCCCGGGCAAAACGTTTGGCTATTTCACCACCAGTTGCATCACCTGCACCAATCACTAAAGCGACTTTTGACGAAGTCCGATTGAGTTGTTGCATAGTCTCACTCCATTGCTGTTTTATTTTTATTCCATGCTCATTTTATTTAAGCGTCGGTTTTAAACCACACATTATTAAATAACGATCGTTACTATAACGAATACTATGTTATGGTTAAATTATCGTCAATCTTATTTTCAAGGGGGTTGCAGATGCGCTACAAACCCGAATACAAACAAAAAAAACGCCAAGAACTTTTAACCATCAGCGGACAAATTGCGAAAAAAAATGGCTTTGCTGCAACAGGTGTGGACGGCTTAATGAAAGCTGCAGGTGTAACTAGTGGCGCCTTTTACTCACATTTTTCGTCTAAACAAGAGCTACTTAAAGCCTTAATTGAACATGAGTTACAACACAGTTTTGATATGTGGCAAAACAATCCACATGATAATGCGCAAGATTGGATTGAATTTGAGCTTGACCGCTATTTAACCCCTGCACATGTTCAGCATCCCGAGCAAGGTTGTTCACTCCCCACGCTTGCGAGTGAAATAGCGCGTGCAGATCAGGACACCAAGTTGGTATATGAAACTGAATTACTGCGTGGTCACGCTTTATTTAGTCAGCATCTCGGTAGCGAAGAACTCGCTTGGGCCATGATCTGCCAACTTGCCGGTGCCATTTTAATTGCGCGTGCAGCCGCAGATCCACATTTGCAAAAAACTATTTTAAACGCCAATAAGATGATGATTCGGCAATATTTAGAGAGCCATGTGGCTGCATCAACGTGATTGATTTTTATGTGACAGTTCATGGAGTTAAAGACCGACAGTTTTCCGACAAACTATTCATCTCTTTCATTTGAATTATTTAAAATCTGTATAAACTTATCCATTTTTATGCTTTTCAATCGCTTAAAGATTGGGCATAAATGGCACAATTCAAATAAAGTCCTCTTTTCAAGGTTCTGACGACTGTGTATAACAATGAGCCATTAAAGGAAAATGATAAGCATAGGCAAAGAACGCAAAAAAACGTTAGACTATGCAACAATCAATGCAAGTAAATGTCATTCGAGACAAACAAAAAGGTGAAGATTGATGCCGCTCAATACTGTTGAAGAGCTCGTAGCTGATATTCGTGCAGGTAAAATGGTCATCCTCATGGATGATGAAGATCGTGAAAATGAAGGCGACCTTGTCATCGCTGCGACCCACGTACGCCCTGAAGATATCAACTTCATGATTACGCATGCGCGTGGTCTTGTATGCTTAACCTTAAGTAAAGAGCGTTGCCAGCAGTTAAATTTACCTTTAATGGTCGATGCAAACGGTGCACAGCACGGTACAAACTTCACATTGTCGATTGAAGCAGCAAATGGCATTTCAACAGGTATTTCTCCTGCTGAACGTGCACATACCATTCAAACTGCTGTAGCAGCACATGCAAAACCCGCTGATATTGTGCAGCCAGGCCATATTTTCCCGCTGATGGCGCAGCCAGGTGGTGTACTACACCGTGCAGGTCATACTGAAGCAGGCTGTGACTTATCTCGTTTAGCTGGCCTAGAACCCGCATCTGTGATTTGTGAAATCATCAATGAAGACGGCACTATGGCACGTCGCCCTGATCTTGAAGTATTTGCTGAAAAGCATGGCTTAAAAATGGGGACGATTGCGGACTTAATTCACTACCGCATGACCAATGAGCAAACCGTTGAGCGCATTGATCAACAAACTTTAGATACTGAATATGGTACTTTTGAATTGTTCCGTTACCGTGAAATTGGTAATCCAGACATTCATTTGGCACTGGTTAAAGGCGAACCAAAACAAGGTGTAACCACTGTACGCGTACACGGTTTCAATCCTGTTCGCGACTTACTAAAACTGAATAAACAAGATGGCGCTCCCGCGTGGAATCTCGATAAAGCACTCAAAGAAATCGCATCCAGCGATCGTGGTGTTTTAGTGTGGATTGGTCAGCGTCATTTACAGGACTTAGGTCCTGCTTTAGAAAATTTAACTGCACCGAAAAATGTTAAATCCAATGCAGCACTGTCACAGCAGTATCAAACCATTGGTGTCGGCGCACAAATTTTACGTGATTTAGGCGTGGAAAAAATGAAGCTTCTTAGCTCGCCATTACGTTTTAATGCATTATCAGGTTTTAACTTAGAAGTGGTGGAATACATCACCGCAAATCAAACATCAGAGAAATAATCGAGGTTGCTATGGCAGTTCGCCGTATTGAAGGTATGTTACATCTCGCGAACGAAGACCGTTATGCGATTTTAGTTGGTCGTTTTAATAGCTTTGTTGTTGAACATTTGCTAGAAGGTGCCGTTGATACATTGAAACGTCATGGCGTATCAGAGGATAATATCACTATTGTTCATGCACCGGGTGCTTGGGAACTTCCTGTGGTTGCGAAGAAACTTGCAGCTTCAGATCGTTTCGATGCCATCATCGCGCTTGGCGCAGTGATTCGTGGTAGCACGCCTCACTTCGATTTTGTTGCTGGCGAATGTGCCAAAGGTTTAGGTGTTGTTGGTTTAGACACTGGCTTACCAGTAATTAATGGTGTATTGACTACGGATAGTATTGAACAAGCGATTGAACGCTCGGGTACAAAAGCAGGTAATAAAGGTAGTGAAGCTGCCTTGACTGCTATTGAAATGGTTAACTTGTTAAAGGCTATTTAACGCTATGTCGCAAACACTTCAAGCAACTTATGCAGCAAAACGTAAAGCACGTCGCTTTGCTGTACAAGGAATTTATGAATGGCAAATGAGCCGCAATCCTGTGCATGAGATTGAAGCACGTACGCGTGTGGAAAATGCCATGCACAAGGTAGATCTCGGCTATTACCACGAGTTATTAACCGAGGTTGTTGCCAATCATGAAGCATTGGATGCGCTTTTAATCCCTGTACTCGATCGCGAAGTTGAAGCCTTAGATGGCGTTGAACTTGCAACCCTTCGTTTAGGCTCGTATGAACTCAAAGAACACCTTGAGATTCCTTACCGTGTCGTACTCGATGAAGCGATCGAGTTAGCTAAACATTTTGGCGGTGCAGACAGCCATAAGTACATCAATGGTGTATTGGATCGTTTAGCGACTACATTGCGTGCAGCAGAAAAGCAACAAGCTAATTAATTTATTAAGTAGTACGTTGTATGGCTGAGTTCTCTATCATTGATACCTATTTTAATCGTCACAGCAGTAGTGCTGTCGATTTAGGGGTCGGTGATGACTCAGCCTTGCTCACCCCTCCTCCACAGCAACAATTGGTCATCTGTGCCGATACTCTCGTTGCTGGACGTCACTTCCCTCTCGACACCAACCCACATGCTATTGGCTGGAAATCTGTTGCCGTCAATTTATCTGACATTGCTGCAATGGGTGCCAAACCACACAGTATTTTATTGGCATTGAGCCTACCCCAAATTGATCATGAATGGCTCAAAGGCTTTAGTCAGGGTTTATATGATTGTTGCGATCAATTTGGTGTGAGTTTAATTGGTGGTGATACCACACAAAGTCCTCATCTGACGATTTCAGTTACAGCCCTCGGCTGGGTAGAATCAGGACAAGCTGTCCCACGTTCAGGTGCCCAAGTCGGTGATTATATCTGCGTCAGCGGACAAGTCGGTGATGCTGCATTTGGCTTAAACCATTTAGGTCATCGCTTACAACGCCGTTTAGATTATCCCACACCACGTTGCTTATTGGGCCAACAGCTCAAAGGCATAGCCAACAGTATGATTGATGTCTCTGATGGGCTCGCACAAGATTTAGGACATATCCTCGCTGCTTCACACGTCGGTGCAGAAATTGAATTAGATCAACTTCCTATCGATCACGATGTAAAACAATTACAACAAGAAAAGCAGTGGCAATACGCCCTCGCGGGTGGTGATGACTATGAGTTATGCTTTACAATAAGCCCGCAGAATTATCAAAAACTTCTGCAACTAAAATTAGATGTAAACATTAGTAAAATCGGTCAAATCACCCCAAATTTGGGAATCCGTTATAACAACCACGGTGTGGACCAAGTCATAAAATTTAAGGGATACCAGCATTTTGCATAAGCCAGCCATTAACTTTAAATCCATGTCTTGGTTTAACCGAGTCATCGCCTTTTGTGGCGTGGGATTTGGCTCGGGTCTTGCACCTAAAGCACCGGGCACCTTTGGCTCTGCTTTTGCTTTGTTGTTTATTCCAGGTTGGCTTGCAATCGGCTTTTTCAACTCCATTATAGTCATGATCATCATGTCGATTATTGGGATCTATATTTGCGGTCAAACCGCCAAAGTCATGGGTGTTCATGATGATGGCCGCATCGTATGGGATGAATTTGCCGGTCAGTCCATTACCTTCCTCCCAATTTTATATCTTGGGCAAATGAGCTGGACTTGGGCATTGATTGGTTTTGCTTTATTCCGTTTATTTGATGTCTGGAAACCGTGGCCTATTCGTGTCATTGACCGTCAAGTCGGTGGTGGCTTTGGCATCATGTTTGACGATATTATTGCGGGCCTTTGGGCTGCGCTTTGCATCTGTATTTATTTTTATATTTTGTCTATGTAATAGAAACACCTAGGATTAAACATGTCTACTAGCGTTATTATTCTTGCTGCAGGTAAAGGGACACGTATGCGTTCTCGTTTACCCAAAGTATTACAACCACTCGCAGGACAACCTTTACTCGGCCATGTCATCAACACTGCGAAAAAATTAAATGCAGAAGAAATAATTACCATCTATGGGCATGGCGGTGAATTGGTTCAAAACGCGTTTGCACATGAAAATGTCAAATGGGTTGAACAAGCAGAACAATTGGGTACAGGCCATGCAGTCAAAGTGACTCTCCCTGTCCTAGCAAAAACTGGGATTTCTTTGATTCTCTCAGGTGATGTGCCTTGCATCACTGAAGCAACATTACAAAAATTACTGGATGTTTCGACTCATACTGGCATTGGTTTAGTAACCCTAACGGTTAATGATGCGACAGGTTATGGTCGTATTGTACGTGAAAATGGCAAAATTCAAGCCATTGTTGAACACAAAGATGCCTCTGAAGAACAACGTAAAATCAAAGAATTTAATACCGGTATTTATGCCGTAAGTAATGCTAAATTGCACGAATGGTTGCCAAAATTAAGCAATAATAATGCGCAAGGTGAATATTACCTGACCGATATCGTTGCCATGGCAATTGCTGACGGTCTCGAAGTGGCATCTGTTGAACCAGAACGTGCTTTTGAAGTGGAAGGTGTCAATGACCGCGTACAATTGGCTGCATTAGAGCGTGAATTTCAAAGTTTCCAAGCCAAACAACTGATGCAACAAGGCGTTCACCTGATTGATCCTGCCCGTTTCGACTTACGTGGCACACTGACTGTCGGTCAAGATGTCCGTATCGATATCAACGTAATTATCGAGGGTGATGTTGAACTCGGTGATAACGTTGAAATTGGTGCAGGTTGTATCATTAAAAACTCCAAGATTGCGGCAGGCACTAAAGTTCAACCATATAGCGTTTTTGACAGTGCCATTGTTGGTGAAGACGCTCAAATCGGTCCATTTGCACGTTTACGCCCTGGCGCAAAATTAGCTGCAGAAGTACATATTGGTAACTTTGTTGAAGTTAAAAATACCACTGTCGGGTTAGGCTCAAAAGCCAACCACTTCACCTATTTAGGTGATGCAGAAGTCGGTGCAGGTTCAAACATTGGCGCAGGCACCATTACCTGCAACTATGATGGCGCAAACAAATTTAAAACCATTATCGGTGACTCAGCCTTTATCGGCTCAAATAGCTCATTAGTCGCTCCTGTCACCATTGGTCATGGTGCAACAGTGGGTGCTGGCTCAACCATTACACGTGACGTGGCAGACAATAGCCTTGCGGTAGAACGTTCGAAGCAATTTGCCAAAGAAAACTATCAACGTCCCCAAAAATTGAAGAAATAAGAGGATTAAATTATGTGCGGTATTGTCGGTGGCGTTGCAGAACGTAGTATTACCAATATTTTAATTGAAGGCTTAAAGCGTCTTGAATATCGTGGATATGACTCTGCGGGTTTAGCGCTGATTAATAAAGGCCATGTTCTACGTGAACGTCGCGTAGGTAAAGTTGCAAATCTTGAACAAGCCGTTGAAGAAGCAGATATCGCAGGTTCGGTCGGTATTGCACATACGCGCTGGGCAACCCATGGTAAACCAACTGAAAATAACGCCCATCCGCATATTTCAGGCAATGTGGCTGTTGTTCATAACGGTATTATTGAAAACTATCAAGAGCTTAAAGATGATCTTGAAGCGCTTGGTTATGTTTTTACCTCACAAACAGATACAGAAGTTGTTGCACATTTAGTCAATGACGCTTTAAAAAGCACCCCGAGTCTTTTAGAAGCGGTTAAAAGTGTGGTGCCTCAACTCAAAGGTGCTTATGCACTGGGTATCGTACATACAGACCATCCTGATGAATTAATCACGGTGCGTGAAGGTTCACCTCTCGTGATTGGTGTCGGTATTGGCGAGAACTTTATTAGCTCGGATCAATTGGCACTTTTACCAATTACCAACCGTTTTATCTACCTTGAAGAAGGTGATATTGCACGTTTGACACGTAATACTATTGAAGTATTCGTCGATGGTAAATTGGTGAATCGTCCAATCAAAGAGCTTGATGCGACTGTAAGCAATGCTTCAAAAGGTGAATATAAACACTATATGCTCAAAGAAATTTATGAGCAGCCTGAAGCGATTAAGCAAACGATTTCACAAGCATTAAATGGTAATGCGCTTCGTGATGATTTCCTTGCCAATGCAGTTCAAGATTTCAGCCAAATTCAACAAGTGCAAATCATCGCATGTGGTACCAGCTACCATGCCGGCATGATTGCCAAATATTGGTTTGAACAACTGATCGATGTACCTTGCCAAGTCGAAATTGCCAGTGAATTCCGTTATCGCTCGCCTGTGATTGTGAATAACACACTGTATGTTTGTATTTCTCAATCAGGTGAAACGGCCGATACTTTAGCTGCACTGCGTGATACGCAAAAACGTGCAGCAGCGAAAAGTTTAAATATCACCACCATGACCATTTGTAACGTGGCAACCTCGTCGATGGTACGTGAAACCAACTACAGTTTGTTAACACTCGCAGGCCCTGAAATTGGTGTTGCGTCGACTAAAGCCTTTACCACACAGCTTGCGGCATTGATGCTATTAGTATTGAAAATTGGTCAAATTAAGCAAAGCATTTCAACTGACCGTGTCTCTGAAATTATTGCAGCGCTTTGGCATACACCAAAAGTGATTTTAGATACTTTACAAAATAATGCTGAGATTCTACGTCTATCAGAATTATTTGTTGAAAAAAATCACTGCCTATTCTTGGGTCGTGGAACTGAGTTCCCTATCGCACTTGAAGGTGCTTTAAAACTTAAAGAGATTTCATACATCCATGCAGAAGGCTACGCGGCTGGTGAATTAAAACACGGTCCATTGGCACTGGTAGATAATGATATGCCTGTGGTGATTCTTGCTCCACAAGATGACATGTTGGATAAACTCAAATCGAATATGGAAGAAGTGCAAGCACGTGGTGGTGAGTTATTTGTCTTTGCAGATGAAAATAGCGGGATCAAAGCGAAAGATCGTCAACACGTGGTTTATGTGCCAAGTGTGAATGAAATCTTGGCACCAATTGTGTATAGCATTCCAGTACAACTGCTCTCATATCATGTTGCAGTGCTGCGTGGAACAGATGTCGATCAGCCACGTAACTTGGCGAAGTCTGTGACGGTGGAATAATTTAAGGGTATTAAAAAGGGCGCTTTGTATTCAAGTAATAAAGTATCATCTTGAGTAATATAGTTTCATCCTATGTAATAAAGTATCATCCTATATTGCCTAAATATTAATCGCCTGTTATTCTAAATTAATAAAGAATAATGGGCGATTTGTTATGGCGACAGAACATCAGCAGAACCGCTGGATTAAAGAAGGACGTGGACAAGGCAATCTAAAAGATTATAAGCCGTGGATTACTATACGGGATGTTAGTTCAAAAGGTCGTTCTCACCGAGTTTTTGGTCATACAACAAAACGTACCCATCATTTATTATCTGATTTAGAACTTGCGATTTTTCTACTTTTAGACTGGAATCCTTTAATTACTGATATTAGAGAGCAATTTCCCTTACCTCTCAATGCTACGCTGGAAATATCAGAACAAGCTAAAATCTCTCACCCAAAAGTTAGAGATACTCTACAAACTATAAGTTCAAGTTTTTATGTTAATAGTCAAACTGCTGATCAACCAAATTTTGCCATTCGAACTAAATACACAAATGACTTACAGAATGAGAGAATCATCGAGAAACTAGAACTAGAGCGTAGATATTGGAAAAGTACAAAAACACCTTGGTATATCCTTACAGAAAAAGAAATTCCTTTAGTTATTTTGAATAACATCAAATGGCTTTATCCAGCCATGAGAGAATCTAGTACTACAATTTATGATCAGTTAAATTCGTACATTCATATATTTACACAATATCCTGAACTCAATTTAATCGATTTAAGTAAAAAAATAGATCAATCATATAATTTACCAATTGGTGCGTCTTTAGCAGAGCTTCGAGAACTACTTGCTCAACGTTATTTCATTTTTGATATAACCAAAGACTATAAAAAGATTAAGGCTTCTGAGATTAAATTAGGGAATTTTGAAATATGGGAGGAAATTCGCCATGTTTCGAATCAATGATGTATATAAGTTTCACGGTGAAGACTACCGACTTCTTAAAATCACTCCTTCTCATATTATATGGATTGATCTAAACCACCCCCATGCAAATCCCTTTTTAATTGAAAAAGAGGAATTACTTACAGCCATAGAGGCAGGTGAAGCAGAAATAATTGAGGATCCTTTTGCCGATATTGTCTTAATTAATGTAAAAGAAGGCTCTGTACAACAACAAAAACGTGATATGGGAATGAACATTATAGATTTACTCATTTCTAATGAAAATTTCTATGATCCGTCTATACGCTTTAGCCTTGTTAAAACAATTATTGAACAGCACAAAACAACCCATCAGACTATTTATAGATTGGCACGTCGATATTGGCAACGAGGTCAAACACCAAATGCCCTTATTCCCAGTTATAAAAATTCTGGTGCTAAAGGTACTAAGCGTATTGCAAAAGATAAAAAATTAGGGAGGCCAAGAAAATATACTGAAGGTGTTGGTGCATTAGTTGATCAGAATATTGAAAGGTTATTTAGAATTATTATAAATAAGTATATGTTAACAAAGGATAAATACTCTTTAGGTTATGCTCATCGTAAATTTTCTACGATGTATCATACATTATTTCCAGATATTCCTGATAGCGAAATCCCAACTATCTGGCAGTTTAAATATTTTTATGATCGTGATTTTCCCAAAGTAACTCAGCTGACTGCTCGAACTAATCCAATTACTTATGCAAAAGACATCCGAGAGCTCTATTCAACTGTAAACACCCAAGTCTTAGGACCTGGATCTCGCTATGAAATTGATGCAACCATTGCAGATATTTATCTTGTATCAGATTCTGATCGTGCTTGTATTGTTGGGCGGCCGACTATTTATCTAGTTGCTGACGTATTTAGTAGAATGGTAGTGGGTTTCTATATTGGATTTGAAAATGCTTCCTATGTGACTGCCATGCAAGCTCTACAAGTTGCCATGACAGATAAAGTTGAGTTGTGTAAACAATATGGTTACGAAATTACACACGATGACTGGCCGTGTATTGGATTACCTGATGCCATTTTGGCAGATAGAGGTGAATTATTAGGACATCAGATTGAAGCTTTAGAATATAAATTTTCTATTCGTATCGAGAATACCCCGCCTTATCGTGGAGATTTAAAACCTATTGTAGAGCGTTATTTCAGAACTATTCAGGCAACATTTAAGCCTTTTGCTTCTGGTGTAGTACAACAGGCTAAAGAGAAAAAACGTGGGGGGTCTGACTATCGGTTAGATGCGACACTTACGATAACTGAATTTAAGCAGATCATTATCGGTTCAATCCTTACACACAATACGTCACATCAATTGACAACTTATGATCGTGATATAGATATGCCTAGTGATCTTCCTTTAGTTCCTATTCATTTATGGAATTGGGGAATACAACATCGCGTAGGTCAATTAAAACAGGTTTCTGAAAAAGCATTACGTGTTGCTTTATTACCTAAAGTTAAAGCAACCTTATCTGACCTTGGATTAAGAGTGTTTGGAGTATTTTATCATTGCCCTGAAATATATGAACAAGGCTGGATGCATCGTAAAAAATCTATTTCTCGTCCACAATCATTTCAAGTAGCTTATGACCCAAGTAATGCAGAAATAATTTATGTGTTTTATGAGGAGCATAGTCTAGATTATTGGGAAGCAATACTTTCTCCAAGATCAAGAGAATTTATAGGCTGTAGTTTTTGGGAAGTTTGGCAAATTCAGCACGAACAAAAGAAAGTAGAAGCCGCTCAAAATCTAAAAACCAATAGGTCTCAAGCATATATTGAAGAACGTATTGAATCAATTATTGCACAAGCAGATAAAAACAAACCTTCTTCTACATCCAGTAAAAAACAACGTTTGACTAATCTTCGTGAAAACAAACAGGCTGAAAAAGATATTGAACGATTGAAACAGAGAAATAATAGTCAAAAATCATCAAAAAATGCTTTGACGGTTCTAGAGCACCCTGAGTCATCTTCAAAAACTGAAAATAATATTCTCCATATGCCTAAGTCGAAACAATTCATAAACTTAGAAGATGATGAAGATTACAGACTTCGTTTTGGAGTTTATCAAGATTTACTAGATGATCTTGAAGATTCTAATGATGAAAGTTGATATTCACGAAATATAAATAGGCAGGATACGATTATGAACAATAAAAATAACCATGCAGTGTATACAGCAAGTCCAGTTGCTGATTATCAGGGGAATCCTTTTATCGAGGCATTACCTGTAATTTTTGAGGCAAAAGATACAATCCAAGCCATTAAAGGCACTATTGAATTTAAATTATCCGATAGACAACTCCCCAATAATACTCGTGCTCATATTATATCGCAGTTATTAAATAATTTTTTTCACCCTATTAAACGACATTTAACATTAGAACAAAAAATTTCTATTATGTTGAGAAAAGGCTATGTAGGACGAAATATTACTACAGGTGATTTAAATCGGCATTTACAAAATAGTTTTGAACATATTAAAAGCAATGATTTTAATGCTTCTCGCCATACAGATTTAATATCAACAGCACAGAGTCTAGTGTTTATTGGCTTCTCTGGTAGTGGCAAAACAACCACATTAAATCGCATTCTTAAAAATTACCTACAAAAAATTTACCATCCTGAACATAATTTCACTCAACTGGTCTATCTAAAAATAGACTGCCCATATAATGGCTCACTTAAATCTCTATATTTAAGTTTCTTTAGTGCTGTTGACCGTGCTTTAGGAACTAATTATGAACAACAATATACTCAAAAAAGACATAATGAACAAAAGCTCTTGCAACTTATGGGACACATTGCCCATCTTCATGCAATCGGTCTTTTGGTGATTGATGAAATTCAACACCTCATGGCAAACAGATCTAAAAATTCTGATGAAATGTTAAATTTTTTTGTGACTTTAGTGAATGTTTATAGCTTGCCAATCATTATGGTAGGAACACCTAAAGCAAGTAATATATTTGAGCGTGATCTGCGCTCCTCACGTCGAGCTGTAGGTTTTGGTTCAATCCACTGGGAACCTATAAAAAATGAGCCTGCAATAAAAACTACAGATGGAAAAATTCGAAAATCTGAGTGGATGACATTTACAGATGCTCTTTGGAAATATCAATGGTTAAGAAAAGCTGATCTCTTACTCTCAGAGGAGTTACGACAATGCTGGTTTGATCTAACCCAAGGTATTTTAGATGTAACTGTTAAGCTTTTTGTCCTTGCACAAATACGGGCAATTGAGTCTGGTTTAGAACGAATTACTGTAAAATTGCTCCAAAATACATATCAAGAAGATTTTAAACCAATTCATCATATTATAGATGCTTTACGTTCAGGTGATGCTCGACGGATTGCACAATATCCTGATTTGATCACACCTGAAATTGACAGACAATTATTAAAACTCTTTTCCAAAATCGAAGAAAGTGCAATTGAGCAAGAAGATGAGCTTGCTGAATATCAAGGACATGACGAATCTATTCGCTTACACAATCTATTACTAGAACTTGGTTATGAAACTAAACTTTTGATACCAATGGTTAAAAAGATATTTACCGAATATCCTGATAAACACTTGACCGAGTTACTTCCCATTATTATGGACTGGTTAAAGCAAGATATAGATCCAATAAAGGATTCCTCATTATCCAAACCCAAAACATCCAAACCTAAACTGCTTAAATATGATCAATGGCATACATTGGATTCAGTTGATTTACGTTTTCAATTTTCACAAAAAGAGAATGACCAAAGTTTTTATGATCATTTAAAAACCCAAACAGATCTGATCTTTGATATATCTCATTGGATAAAAGAAGTGAGTTAGATATGCTAAATTTTCCTATGCCTTATGAACATGAACTTATTTATAGTACAGTGGCTCGTGCTGGAATCCGCTTGGCATTTGAAAGTCCAAAGCAATTACTTGATGCTGTATTTAAAAATAGACAGGTTATTGCTACGGTTGATTTACCCTGTCATCTTAATGCGATCGTTAATCAGTATTCTGAAAAACAATTGAGTCTACAAAATATAATATACAAACATACATTATTTCCTATATATGCACCATTTGTACCTGAAGTAAGAAGAAAACAATGTATCAAATGGATGGCTAATATTTCACAAGGCTCAATACATCTTTCTTTGGGAATTAATGCTTCACGAATCCCTATTATTCACAAACTACGCTACTGTCCAAAATGTTTGAAAGAGCAAGCTCTTCAAAAAGGTGAATTCTACTGGTTGCGTTTATGGCAAATACAGGGAGCTTGCTGTCCACAACACGGTAAACTTGTCGAATCAACACTAGATTTAAGATCATTACATCGACATGACTTCATTGTACCTTCAGATATTTCCTGTACTGAATGGAATCAGGAATCGGCAACAAATGATGAACTTTTTATTAGCTCAAAATTAATAGAATTGCTATCTATACCACCTTTTGTATCATCAAGTTATGAACAGTGGACAATATTCTATAATGAACTAGCTAAACGAAATGGCTGTATACGTGGGCAAAACCAAATTGCTTTCGACCAAATTTTAGAAAAAATATCATTACGGTGGTCACAAAAATTTCTTAGGCAATATCATTTGGATGACTTAGCATCTGAAACCAGTTGGCTACGTCATATTTTTAGAAAACATCGCAAAAGCTTTAGTTATTTGGAGCATATTATTGTAATCGAAGCTTTTTTGAATACTGACTGGTCTTTTGCAGATATATTCACTCAAGTTAAATCCTTCCAGAAAGTAGTCTCTCAACAAAATAATCAAATAAAACCGCAAGATACTAATTTTGAAATAACCAGAGCTGAGAATCGTGAAAAATGGGTAGATTTAGTACAAAACCATGGGGTTAAACCCGCTCGTCACCTGCAGGCAGCTCTTTATGCATGGTTATATCGAAACGATAAAGATTGGCTATTGCAGACCAACCAAAACTTCCATCAGAAGTTTATTCCACAAGGGACTAAAATTGATTGGCAAAAACGCGATCTTTTGTATGTAAGGCAACTTATCCAACTTAAGAATACTTTAATCTGGGATTTAGATAGTCCGAGACGTTCTACAAAATGGTGGTTGAAACAGACGTCTACTTCAAATACATTAGAAAAAAACCTACATAAACTTCCCCTAATTAGACACTTTCTAGAGCGATATTGTGAAGATATTAGCTGTTATCAAATCAGGCGGCTAACAAAAGTTTTTATAGCGAGTAATCTCAACAGACAACCACTTCCTCAGTGGCGCATTCTACGAAAAGCTGGATTAAGTGAAGAACGAATGACATCTGAAACGAAAAAATTTCTAGAATACATCGTTCATGAATTCTCTAACATTATTCAAAATTAATTTGATTAAATCATTACCTTAATGAAATTAAATTTTGAGATTTCAATAAAATAAGCTTTAATATATAGTCATTTTTGTAAATCAACCAATGATTAAAATGGTAAAATCCTGATGATAAAAATTAAAAATTTTCCTAAAAATTCGAGAATTACTTTTTTAGGTTCTATTTTTAAAGACATAAAGAATAGCGAATGGAATATCACTATTGGATTAGAAAATGATAAATATTCAACAAAAGATCAGAAATATATATTAAACCACGCTCGTTTTTCTAATATGCCATTACTGGCACGCAACCGACGTTTCAATCAGACTGAAACCTTTACTCCTTTTAATGAGTCTACGATCACTATTAAAATAGATGATTTACAAAAATGGGATGTTGTAACTAATCAATCAAATCAGTATCATTTCAGCCATATTGTTAGCGATATTCATGCAAAACTAACTGATATTGAAATCGTTTTACCTCAGATAGAGCTTGCTAGAGTATTATTCTTCCATAATGCCTATCTATCTCGTGGTGCATTGGATCAAGGCCGTCTTACTCGGGAATTTGATATTATAAAGGAAGATCATCAAACTCTGATCAATATTCCTGTACTCTGTAACTTCCCAATGTCCCAATTTAATAATATAGGGATGCGCCGCTTGCTCGCATGGATATTACTCGATACAGAAGCACGAACATCTTTTGAAAGCATCTCCAAGAATTTTTTAAGTGAGAAATTGCAGACAAAATTCCGGGAATTTTGGAACTTCAATTTTGTGCCACCGTCCTTAAAGGATACTGAAATCACATTAAAAGTATATTTTAGTGCGAAGCAAAATAAATATTACGTAAATGAAATTCTAGCAATATCAAACTTACCTAGTGAAATTAATCATACGGTCATTTTTTGTAGTCCAAAATTTACTGTAAAAAATACTCAAGTAAGTTCTGGAGGTTCTTCAAGAGGCAGTAAAACTCCAAGAAATGAAGACCCTATAATTGATAATGAGAAAGAAGCTAATAGTGATAAGCCAACGGTAATTATTGATTCACAAAAAATAATAATGTCACTCGCATCACCTTTTGAAACCCAAAAAGCAATAATTAAACGTTCTGGTAAAAAAGGTAAAATTAATAACGATGATATAAATATATTACCTGAACCTCATGTAGGTACAGGTGAATCTAGTATTTTTGGTGAAATTGGCCGAGGAGAGTTTGAAAATTGTCAAGATGAAAGTGATGATCTTGAACTATTCATGAAACGATTTGAAGCATTTCAAGCTATGATTGAAGAATTCAGATCACAGCATCATATTCCATCAAAAGTTAAATTTACCATTTCTAAGCTTCCTGCTGTGAATCGATCCAAACTACACCTGACCGATGATGGTATCCTTCGATGTATCGCCGAAGTACAACTAGAATTTCAAAATAAGCAATTTATCATTCTAGAAATTGATACTAGCGACAACCGAAAATCACTGTCTACATTAATTATTAAGGTTAATAATACGGAAATCTGGGATCAACATTTTCCAAAATTTAAAGAAGATATTATTAAACGCTCTTTACGTTGGCCTACCGCAGAATCCTTAAATAACATTGGTATTCCCAAAGGTGTTAACCATCCAAAAAATAAATTTGAGATCACTATATCCGATAAAGAATTTAAAGATTGGAAAAACCGATTTATAGAAGTTTTAAAATCTACTTAATTGATATTTCTATAGTATAAGAAATTGAAAAATATCTTTTGTTAATTGGATATTCCTTCGTTTCATGGGACTTAATCTTGCACCTATCTGTACATCAATAACATAAGTACTTTGATCTCTAGATTATATTTCCTTATATTCAGGATGATACTTTATTACTGATTTTTTTATGGAGTTGAGGATACAGCATGATTTACGATGATACTTTATTTTCAAAATGATAAATCATGCACTATATAAATCAATTAGTTAACACAAATTTAGGGTGCAACTTTATTACTAGCTTACATCAATAAGTGGTGATGGATTATTCTCCCCATATACGGTTGCTGAAGAGCTAAAGACAAGCTTAAACACTTCTGCTTTTTGCATTGCTTGGGTAAGTTGAATGGATGCTGAAATATTATGATCAAAATATTCAAGCGGGATTTGCTGGCTTTCACCTACAGCTTTTAGACCAGCAAAGTGAATCACTGCATCAATTGGATAATTTTGAAAAATCTGATCTAAACAATGAAGATCCCGAACATCACCTTGAATGAAGGTCAATTTTTTCTGACTTAACTGCTCAACACGTGCTATTGATTATTTACAGCTATTAGATAAGTTATCTACTACAACATCATAACCTGCATTGAGTAGTTCTAAGCAGGTGGGTGAAGCAATATAACCTGCACCACCTGTAACCAAATTTTTTTTGCATAGCATCAATCTTATTTGAAGTATTTATTTCTGCTGATCTCTAGAACTAGAACCTACATATCTCTCAGTGCCTACTACTTGATCCGGAGCATTAATCCCCTCTTTGTTAAGCATCACTTTTACTGTTTTAAACATAATTTTAAAATCTCCCAAAATAGATCGATTTTCTACATAGTGCACATCAAGCTCAAACTTCTCTTCCCACGAAAGGTTATTACGACCACTAACCTGAGCTAAGCCAGTCATACCTGGTTTTACTTCATGGCGACGCATTTGATGCGGTGTATAGTGCTCTAAAAAGTCTTTCATTTGAGGACGAGGACCTACGATGCTCATGTCCCCTTTTAAGACATTAATCAGCTGAGGCATTTCATCCAAGCTTGTTGAACGCAACTTATGTCCAAATGGCGTAATACGCTGATCATCAGGCAAGGGATTTCCATGTTTATCAACTGCATCTAACATAGATCGGAATTTTATCATTTTGAAAATTTTGGCATCTTTCCCTGGGCGCTCTTGATAGAAGAAAACCGGAGAGCCTAGATTTTTGCGGACTTTGAACAGAACGATAATAAAAATAGGACTTAAAATTACTAATGCAATTAAAGCAATTAAAAAATCAATTAATCTTTTCATAAAATTAACCACTAAATTGAATTTTAAATATCCATCACAGTACACATTTGATTATTAATAATATCAACATCAAATTTAGATTTTGCTAAATTATGTGATTCAATAGCCATCTGATTTAAAATTTCAGGATTTTCTACAACTTTCAAAAAAGCTTTATACAACCCATCAACAGAGCCAACATCTACAATAAAGCCATTAACATTATCAATAACAGTTTCTTTACAGCCTGGAGCATTTGTTGTAATTATTGCTCGTCCCATTGCCATTCCCTCCAGTAAAGAACGAGGAACACCTTCACGATATGAAGGCAGAACTAAAACGTTATATTCTTTTACAATTGAAATAACATTATTTGTATACCCATGATATTCGACTATACCTTCCGATACCCAAGAATTCAATTCTTTCTCTGTAACAGATAATGGATTTAAATCTATAGAACCTAATAATCCGAACTTAATATTCGGATAAACGGATTTTAAGCGTTTTATAGCGTCAATATACTCATAAATACCTTTATCTTTTAACAGTCTAGCAACCATTAAAAAACTTGGAATTGGTCTATCATTTTCATCATTAATCAAAGGCATCAAAGAAAATTTAGAAAGGTTTACTCCAGAACCATTAACAACTGTAATATTACTTTCATCAATAATTAAATTTAATTTTTTGAATAAATCCACGTCATCATAATTTTGAAAAAAAACTGAAGAAGATTTTTTTATCGCCAACCCATAAAGAAAATGTAAAATTCTCTGCTTATAACCTAATTTTCTTTCAGTCTCATAACTATTAAAAGCATATCCTAAACCACTAATTAACATATGGCATTTAACGATTCTTGCAATCCTCCCAATAATTACTCCATATATTGCTGGCTTAATGGTATATCCCAACACATGATCGGGTTTAATATCTTTCAAAACGTAATATAGAGAAAATAAAGATTTCAACTCTCTCGCTGCATTCATTCCAGTACGATCTAAATAAAAATCTCTACATATAATATTATTATCAATCAAGATTTTTGCAGAGTCAGAGTTTTCTAAATTTGGTGCAACTGCATAAACAATATACCCCAATCCAACTATTTTTTTCAAAAGATCTAAGCGAAAATTAACCAGAGATTTTGGATCATTTGAAATAATCATGAAAATCATTTTTTATCACCTTTTTTCATTTGAAAAATAATTAATGCACACATAAAAATGGGGAAATAAGAAAACCATCTTAATCTTATTGCTGTACCAAAATTGTCATTAGATATTAACCAAATTGATGTGTATATAATAAAAAATATAAAACAAAAATTTAAGAAAAAGTTAAACATGTTTCTATTTCTAATTACATAAATCAAGCAAACAATAAATGGAATTGACTCCAAGACAAATAACAAAAAAGATGAAAAATTAATAAAATAAAATCCAAATAATTGAATAAAAGCACTATTTGAAAAATTTGCAAAAAACATAGCCTTATTTGAAAAATCAATTTTTAAATTTGTATTTGCATCATTCTCTACAAACCAGTTCCTATATTCAATTAATGGATCAAAAACACCTACATAATTCAATACAAACAAGGAGAATACATAAATCAGAAGCTTAAAATAAAAACCACGACCATCAACTCTTATATATTTTGACAAAAAATAACTTGCCAAAAAAGCAAACCCAAGATAATCCCTAAACCAGAACAGCCACAATCCAAAAATCAACACATATAAAAAAGAAATATTAAATTTAAGATTATTTACTTTAACAACATATAATGCCAAGAAAAAAACAAAAAGCATTACCACATCACGATATATATCAAATGAATGGTACAATATGCTTGGAAAGAAAAAAACCAAGAATAGCGATAAAAAATAATATACGTGATTCCTTATAAAATCAGATTGACTAATAATAGCAGTATAAAATATAGGCAATAAAATGCTATTAATAAATAATATGAAATATAAAACAATTTGCCTATTATAAAGACCAAATGTATTAAGCTCTTTTAAAAACCAGAACCAAAAATTAGTAGCCACTCTATCATATAAGTATCCAGTAGCATACAAATGATAAGTTTCAGCATCTCCATTTTTCAAAAATATATCATTGCCAAAATTGAAAAACAAAACCAAATATACCAATAAAAATTTTAAAAATATCAAAAAAAAGATAAATGTAAAATTCTTATAGGTTATAAATTTAAGCATATATTCCACTCACCTTCTTTCCACTTAAAATCATAAAAATGAAATTTGAGAATAAGATATAGAGACAACCAAGCAATATAAAATTATTAAATTGAAACAAGCTAATCAAAACATAAATTAATGGATAACTGATTACTATCGATAAAATCATATAAAAATTTAAATCCACATTTCTTACTACACTTATAGTTACAAAAATCCCTCTAATTAAAAATGAAACCAAAACCAAAACAAAAAATAAAAAAAGCGTTAGATAATTTTCATCTAATGATATTAAAAAAAACCCAGTTATAAAAACTAAAAAAACTGGAGAGATTAGTTTTAAACCTACATCGCACCCTATTTTTTTATTCATTTTATCGCAATATATACTTAATGGGTATTGCATTATATTAACAAAATTACTGGAAAATAAGTGTAAAATAGTATAAATACCCAAACTTTTTTTATCACCAAAATACATAATAAAGTACCGGGGAACCAAACTATTTAAGCTTACAACTGTATTTAAAACCCCATACTTAAAACTCACACGCAAATATTCAACTATAAAACCATAATTAAATTTTGCACGAATTCTAAAAGCCTCATAAAAATATACTGGCAATTGAGAAAATAAATAAATAAATAGTGTTTTCTTTAAATTAATCTCATATCCATTCAAGTAAAAATATATACCAATCATCCAAAAAAATGAAATTCTAAAAAAATTTTGTTTTAGAACATATTTATAATTTTTATAGCTTGAAAAAAAACCAACCACCAATTCAAACCTTAAATCCAAATATTTAACTAAGAAAAAAATTAAAAAAACATCAGGATCAAATATTTTAAAAAAAATATTCAAGAACTGAACAAGAACACCGCCACAAACAAATGTTATTACTGTTGAGGGTAATACTTCATTAACAAAAAAAAACTTCTTATCCTTATGAGTAATATTCATTAGCTCAAGATACTTATATAAACTGAATGTGACTATAGGAGCCATAATGCTTGTTAGGGCAGAATACTCCCCTATTAGTTCGAACCCATTCACTAAATATAAATATGCAAAAACAGAAATCACTGTCCCCATCGACAGTGATTTAATAAATACTAATTTAAAAATATTTAACAAACTTAAAGCCTTTTTATTAATTTAGCAGGAATCCCACCATATATACCATTAGAAGGTAGCTTTTTTGATAAAACAGCTCCTGCAGCTATAATTGTTCGTTTAGGAATAAATGAACCTGCTAATATTCTAACCCCACAACCTATCCAAACATCATCTTCTATAATTATATTTTTCTTGTCTAAAGGATTGTATTTTATTGGCAATGACACATCATTCCATGTATGATTAGTGGATAAAATACTGGAATTATGGGCAATTGCAACAGCATCCCCTATTTCAATACCACCTGAACATATCAATGTAGATTGATGGTGAATACTAACATTATTTCCTAATGAAAGGTTTTCAGGACTTTCTATATATATTCTTGATCCAAAAAAAACCAACTTTCCACATTTTTTCAATCTACCTGCAATAAAAATATATCTAATAATAGCTCCCATATTTCCATCAAATATATCTGATAATCTCCAGATAAAATTAAAAATCGGAACCGGTAAATATGAAAATATTTTTGATATAAAAAAAAGAAGTTTCCACATATCTTGATTACTCATTTCAAGTTGTTTACGTACCAACGCATCGCAAGTTGAATACCTTCAGCAATTTTAAACTGTGGCGCATAACCCAAGCCTTGCTCAATTTTGGCAATGCTGGCTTGTGAATGACGTACATCACCTGCACGAAACTCACGATAGACAGGATCACGGTCAAATTGAACATCATTTTCAGCAAGTGCGACTTGAATAGCACGATATAACTCATTCAGCGTAGTACGGTCACCTACTGCCACGTTATAGACCTGATTTTTTGCTTGATCTGATGCAGTCGCCGCCAAGATATTAGCTTGAACAGTGTTATCAATAAAACAGAAGTCACGACTGGTTTCACCGTCACCATTGATGAAGACATCCTCACCATCAATCATCGATGCTGTCCATTTTGGAATCACTGCCGCATATGCACCGTTTGGATCTTGGCGTTGACCAAACACATTAAAGTAACGTAGGCCAATCGCTTTAAATCCATATGCACGTGCAAATACATCAGCATAGAGTTCATTGACATACTTGGTCACCGCATAAGGCGAAAGCGGATTACCAATATTTTCTTCCACTTTTGGCAATGCTGGATGGTCACCATAGGTCGAACTGCTGGCTGCATAAGTAAAGCTAGCAACACCTGCATCACGTGCTGCGGTGAGCATATTTAAAAACCCACTGATATTGGTTTCATTAGTTGTGATGGGGTCAGCAATGGAGCGTGGTACAGAACCAAGTGCTGCTTCATGCAGTACATAATCCACACCTGCACAAGCTTTTTGGCAATCTGCAAGATTACGGATATCGCCTTCAATAAAGCTAAATTTTGCCCATTGTTCAGCAGTGACTAAGCTTTGCACTTCATCCAAATTATGCTGATGACCTGTGGCAAAGTTATCCAAACCGACAACCGCTTGATCTAGCTTTAATAATGTTTCAAGAAGATTCGAGCCAATAAAGCCAGCCACACCCGTCACTAACCAAATTTTGGGTGCTGTTTTAAGGTTTGCACATACCTGTTGATATTGATTCATGATGGTATGCTCCTTACAAACGCAGATCAGATTCAGCTTGAGATAACACGTATTTCAAGTCATACAGCACATGATCAGCTTTACCCAAAGCACGAATCGCATCTACGCCCATATCTTTAAATTGATGATGTGCAACTGCCAAAATAACGGCATCATATTTGCCATTTTCTAAGTTTGAAATTGGGCTAATACCATATTCATGCTCAGCTTCAGCTGCATCTACCCAAGGATCATAAACATCAATCTGAGTGTGATATTCTTTGAGTTCATTGACGATATCAATGATGCGGGTATTACGAATATCTGGGCAATTTTCCTTAAAGCTTAAGCCTAAAATGAGGACTTTGGCATCTTCAACTTGAATGCGTTTTTTCAGCATTGCTTTAACCAGTTGAGTCACCACATAAGCGCCCATACCATCATTTAAACGACGGCCTGCCAAAATAATTTCGGGGTTGTAGCCAATCGCTTGCGCTTTATGAGTTAAATAGTACGGATCAACACCAATACAGTGACCACCGACTAAACCCGGACGGAACGGCAAGAAATTCCACTTGGTACCTGCAGCTTGCAATACTGCTTCTGTATCGATGCCCATTTTATTGAAAATCAACGCCAATTCATTAATTAAAGCTATATTCACATCACGCTGTGTGTTTTCAATCACCTTCGCCGCTTCTGCAACTTTAATACTTGATGCTTTATGTGTGCCTGCTTCAATAATCAAGTTATAGACTTGATCAACATAATCAGCCACTTCAGGTGTTGAACCAGACGTAATTTTTAAAATATTGGTGACACGGTGCAGCTTATCCCCTGGATTAATACGCTCAGGGCTATAACCTGCGTAAAAATCCTGATTAAAGGTTAAACCTGAAACTTTTTCTAATACTGGAATACAAGTTTCTTCTGTTGCCCCTGGATAAACAGTTGATTCATAAACAACAATATCGCCTTTCTTTAAAACTTTACCAATGCTTTCTGAAGCTTTGATCAAAGGTGTTAAATCTGGCTGCTTATATTCATCAATTGGGGTAGGTACAGTCACAATAAAAAAGTTGCAGCTGCTTAAATCTTGTAAATTTGCACTGTAGCTTAATTGAGCGGCCTGCTTTAACTCTTCTGGAGAGACTTCCAATGTGTGGTCTTGACCGTTTCGAAGCTCATCAATGCGTTTTTGATGAATATCAAAACCCACTACAGGCACTTTTTTTCCAAATTCAACTGCTAGCGGTAAACCAACATAGCCAAGTCCAATAATTGCTATTTTCAGTTCAGAAAACTGTAACATTTTACAAAAGCCTTATGTTATGTATTTATGCGTATATAATTAAATATTTAAAACCGCGCATAATATAACAGATATTATTTTAATATTTCCAACTATTATATTTTTTATTATCGTTGGAATAAATTAATAATAAAATTTACTAAATTTAACACTTTCGTCATAATTCATCTGAATGATTTAAATTGTTTTTGTATCCATCCACATATAAAGTTAAGATATTAATTAGACTTGATAGCTCCCCATCACCACCTCTAATCCGGCCTAAATCTTTGAATAATTTTACAATTAAATCATAAGAATAAAATCCCTCAAAAGATTTTAATATCCGCTCATGATCAGTTTTCTCTACATTATCCGCATCAATTAATAATTCTTCATACAATTTCTCACCAGGTCGTAATCCAGTAAATTCTATTTTGATGTCGCCAAGACCATTTTCATCTATTGGTTTAAAACCACTCAAACGAATCATTTGTTTCGCCAAATCGACAATTTTGACCGGTTCACCCATATCAAGTAGAAATACATCACCTCCTATCCCCATCGCACCTGCCTGAATCACGAGTTGAGCTGCCTCAGGAATGGTCATAAAATAACGCGTGACTTCTGGGTGCGTTACTGTAACAGGCCCGCCTTTAGCAATCTGCTTTTTAAACAAAGGGACGACAGAACCTGACGAACCCAATACATTGCCAAAGCGCACAATACTAATTTGCGTTTTTGGATTTGTAGATGCCAAGCCCTGACAATACAATTCTGCCATACGTTTGGACGCCCCCATCACATTGGTTGGACGTACCGCTTTATCTGTAGAAATTAAAACGAAGGTTTCAACATTTTGATTCACCGCTGCATCTACACTACGCTGTGTGCCAATGGACGTATTATAAATACCTTCAAATGGGTTTGCTTCAACAAGTGGTACATGTTTATAAGCCGCAGCATGATAAACCGTTTGCACATTGTATTCTTGAATAATACGTTCTAATTTTTGCTGATTGGTGACAGAACCTAGCACTGGAATAATTTGTATATCAGAAGCCCGCAATTCACGATCAATTGAATACAAAGCAAATTCAGACATTTCAAACAACACGAGCATTTTCGGCTGATGCTTCACGATCTGACGGCATAACTCAGAACCAATCGAACCGCCCGCCCCTGTCACCATGACCACTTTATTTTTAATATTTTTTTCTAACAGTTCAGGTTTCGGCGGTACAGGATCACGTCCCAATAGGTCGATAATATCCACTTCACGAATATCTGAAACTTGGACTTGACCATCCACCAGTTGGGTTACCCCTGGCAGTTCCATAATTTTGACATCTGCCGTATCAAAAGACTCAATAATCTCTTTTTTCCGTGCACGACCAACGGAAGGCATTGCAAGTAATACTTCTTCAATACCGAATTTTCCAAGTTTTGCTTGCGCTTTTTTGGGTGAATAAATTTTTAAACCACTCAGTGACTGACCTTGTAAGGAGCGCTTATCGTCAATAAAACACACGGGCAAATAATCATCTGAGCGGTTTAAAGCTGCTGCAATTTGCTGACCTGCCAGCCCTGCGCCATAAATTGCCACACGTTTACGGCTTTGCTTTTTGGCAAAAGTTTTAAGGGTAGCGTAGCGAATGACTGCACGGCTCCACCACATGTATGAAAACAGCATAAAGCCATACATCAGTGGAATACTCATGGGAATAAATGCAACATTGAGTTTTTTAATCGTGTATAAGGCCACGATTTGAATAAATGTCCCGATTAAAATTCGCAGCAAATAATCTTCATTAAATGAACGCACAATTGCACGGTAAATACCGAGCAAAGCAAAAACCAGAATGCCAACCACACCGACATAAATATACCAAGCATCCAGTCCTTGCATGACCTGTACATTGGGACGTGCCAAACGAATGGCATAAGCTAACCACATCATCAATGGTAAAATACAGATATCCATCAGCACCAAAACGATTTGTTTTTGGCGACGCGGTAATGATGCTATAGAACGGATAAAGTCTTTCACAAGATGCTCAAATGGGGTCAATAAAGCGAATAAGAGCGCATATTATACGCTCTTTTCAGGTTTAGATTTTTGCGATCACCGCTTGGATCGCATCCACGGTTTTTTGCAAGCTGTGCTCAGATAATGTTGGGTGTACAAGGAACATTAAGCTTGTTGCACCTAGCTGTTTAGCTTGCGGTAAAGACTGCGCAGGACGCCAAGGCGTACCATCAAATGCTTTTTCTAAATACACTTCTGAACACGAGCCGCTAAAACAAGGCACATTCAATGCATTGATTTCTGCCATGACTCGATCACGCGACCAATCTTCAGGCAAGGCTGAAGTATTCACTTGCACATAGCATTTATAGGCTGCATGCACATATTCAACAGACGGTTTTACTACAGTAAAATACGGACTATTTTCAAACGCCGCTTGGATACGCGCCATATTGGCATTACGTTTTGCAGTCCATTCGGGCATTTGTTTGAGCTGTAAACGGCCAATCACCGCCTGCATTTCCATCATGCGCCAGTTGGTGCCAAATGAGTCATGCAGCCAGCGAAATCCCGGCGGATGTTGCTTGTTATACACGCTATCAAAGTTTTTGCCGTGATCTTTATACGACCACATTTTCTTCCACAGACTTTCGTCATTGGTAGTGACCATGCCGCCTTCACCGCCCGTGGTCATGATTTTGTCTTGGCAGAAAGACCATGCGCCTATATGACCGATGGAACCAGCTGATTTTCCTTTGTACATTGCACCATGCGCTTGGGCACAATCTTCAATCACAAAAATGCCTTTTTCCTCAGCCAACTGCATGATCGGATCCATATCACACATCCAGCCTGCCAAATGTACACAAATAATCGCTTTGGTATTCGGCGTAATCACTGCTTCAATGGTACGGCAAGAAATATTCTGTGAATCCAGCTCTACATCGGCAAAAATAGGATTAGCACCTGCAGTCACAATCGAGCTTGCCGAAGCTAAAAACGTACGTGAGGTAACAATCACATCATCGCCTGCGCCAATACCTAAGGCTTTGAGTGCTAAATCGAGTGCGACTGTACCATTAGCAACGGCAACTGCATGCTTGGTTCCTGCAAACTGTGCAAATTCCTTTTCAAATTCACGGCATTCTTGACCGGTCCAATAATTCACCTTATTAGATAAAAGGACTTTTGATACCGCATCGGCTTCTGCTTGAGTAAAGCTTGGCCAAGGTTCAAATGCACTGTTTAACATGGAGTTTTCCTAGTCTCAAAATCGAGTTTAAAAATCTATTTTCTCATCACAATACGGGCAGGATTGCCTATCACTGTTGCGCCTGGAGGCACACTTTTAGTCACGACAGCACCCATACCAACAATAGCACCTGCACCAATTACTAAAGGCTGATCAGGTGTGCCCTGCTTAATCATCGCACCCGCGCCAATATAGGCATGCGCGTGTATATGAATATTGCCGTTGCATTTTACGCCTGGCGCGAAAGTAACGAAATCCCCAATCACGCAATCATGCTCCACATAACTGTATAAATTGGTATGAAAACACTTGCCGATTTTGACATTTGAGCCAATGGTAACAAATGGACTTAAGGCAGAGCCTTCAGCGAGTTCTATTTGATCCATTAAAACCACATGGTCCGCGATGATCGACCAAAGGTGAATGCCATCCATCTTTAAACGCTGAGCGATCTTTTCTCGTACATGACTATTGGCAATAGCAATTTGTACGTATTTTTCTGAAGACGTTTCATTTAAAAATGCGAGGTAATTCATGGCACGATAACCATTTACGTCTGCAAACGATTCCAAGGCATCATCAATAAATACGATTTCTGAAGCATCGCTTTCACGTGCTAATTGCTGGCGTGCAACAGGCATTAAACTCCGCCCGCAGCCTGAAGCGCCATAAATGGCATAGAGCTTAGTCATCTTTAGGCTCCGAAGTACCGGTAAATTTACTCATGGTCGCTTCACCTTCGGCACTAATATCATCTTTAGACAATACTTTTTGTACCGTTTTCAGCATGATTTTAAAATCTAGCCATAATGAACGGTTTTCGACATACCATGTGTCTAGCTCAAATTTCTTTTCCCATGAAATGGCATTACGACCATTCACTTGCGCATACCCTGTGATGCCCGGACGCACGTTATGACGTTTGGCTTGTTGCTCATTATAGAGGGGTAAATATTCCATCAGCAGTGGTCGTGGTCCGACAATACTCATATCGCCTTTAATCACATTCCACAGTTCAGGCATTTCATCCAAACTGCTGGCACGCAGCATTTGACCAAAGGGTGTTAAACGCTCACTGTCGGGCAAGGAATCACCTTGTGCATCAACCGCATCTTTCATACTGCGGAATTTGATCATTTCAAAAGGTTTGCCATTGAGCCCCGGACGCACCTGACGGAACAACACAGGTGAACCCAAATTTTTTCGCACCTTATATGCCACAAAAGCATATACAGGAGACAGCAGCAATAGCGCAGATGATGCAATCACAATATCCAATAAGCGCTTTAACATGGTTCACTCTTGAGGTTAGATAAAAATGGTGGAGTCAATATTTATTTCTAGCAATGATTATACCCTGTCCAAAGCCATCAGATTTGTAAAAAATTCAACATCACAGGGATTCAAGTATTCCCCATTCTAAAAGCTGCTAAACCATATAACCGTTTAGAGATCTGTCCAACGACGATTAACTGCATGACCCGGATTATTCATACTGATCACCTTCGCGTAGTTTCCTACCGCAGTTGCATTTTCAGGAATATCTTTGGTCACGACGCTGCCCGCGCCTATAGTGGCATTATTACCAATTTTGACATATTCAATAATGCAGACATTTGGCCCAATATAAACATTATCGCCAATTTCTGCAGCTTGACGGCCGCCATTTGCACCAATGGTGGTAAATTGCGATAAATTCACATTATTGCCGATCACGGTTGTCGGATTGACGACCAATGGCCCGCCATGACCAATATAGAGGCCGTAACCAATTTTAGTGCTGGTATGAATATCAATGCCGTACTGCTTTTTTTTATAATAATAAATAGGATAAGCCAGTTTTGCCCACGCGCTTTGAATGCTGGCTAAACGCAGCCAAAATGAAAAATTAAAACCACGATTGAAAAAATAAGTTTTCAAAAATGTTTTAAAACTGACATGACCGGTATAACGGTATAAATCACTTTTTATATATTTTAAGGTCATCTGGATCGCCTCTTAAATTGGGTAAATCGCCTTTAATGAATATCCATTTCAGCCATCATGTGCTTATTCACTTGATGCACATCATATTTATTCAGCGCAATTTCCCGCGAACGCTGTCCCATATACTCAATCAGTTTTGGATCTTCAATAAAATATTGCATGCATTGCACCAAATCATCTACAGACTTGACTCCAACCAAATAACCATTCACACCGTGCGATACCGTTTCGCGACAACCTGGTGCATCAGTGGTAATAATCGCTCGTCCCATAGCCATCGCCTCTAATACCGTACGTGGCGTGCCTTCACGGTAGGAGGGCAACACGTAGACCGAGCTTTCAGCAATTGCAGGACGAACGTCACTGAGTTTGCCCCAATATTTGAGGCGATCATCGGCAATCCATGTATCAAGTTCGGCTCTAGAAATAGCTGATGGATTATCATCAATCCAACCGACCAAATGAAATTCCGATTCAGGATATTGTGCTTTGATGATGCGCGCCGATTCAGCATATTCACGTACGCCTTTATCACCTAAAAGGCGTGCAATGAGTAAGAATGAGACTTTGACCTGCCCTTGTTCATTTTTGGGTAAAGGCATGAAATCAAAGTCTTGCACATTCACCCCTGAACCATTCACCACCACAGTTGGTTTATTGGCATCAAGCAAATGCATGTCTTGGAATAGCTTTAAATCGTCTGGGTTTTGAAAAAAGACTTTATCGCTACGTTTGAGCGCTTGTGCATATAAGCCATGCACCATTTTTTGGAACACACTGCGCTTACCTGATTCGACATTTTGAAAGGCATAGCCCAGACCTGTAATTAAAGCAAAACGATGCGGTACTTTCGCAAGCCAAGCCGCAAGCGTACCGTAAATAACCGGTTTAATGGTATAGGACAGCACATAGTCAGGCTGAATTTGACGGATCTTCTGATAGAGATGTTTTAACAGTTTTAAATCCGCCAGCGGATTGGTGCCTGTGCGCTGCATGGGAATTTCATGCAGATGATAGCCAAGGGCTTGCAGTTTCTGCTGTTCTTCAGGAAATGATGCAAACTCAGGCGCCATAATGTGAATTTCATAGCCATGGGCAGAAATCGCTTCTAATAACTTGCCACGAAAATTGAGTACAGATGGCAAAAAACTGCTGATCATTAAAAACTTCATGCCTGTTGGCTCCACACCTGCATATATTGACGGCTGACAGTTTCAATACTGAAATTCTGTTCTACCCGTTCACGCGTCGCCTGTTTTAAGCTTTGTTTTTCTGCTTCTGATTTTTGTGCGTAGGCTAAAATCGCATCTGCCAAAGCTTGCGCATTACGTGCTGGAACGATACTTCCTAAATCCTGCACAATATATTTGGCATCACCCACATCTGTGCTAATACACGGCAAACCTGATGCCATGGCTTCGACCAATACATTTGGAAAACCTTCGGTAATTGAAGTCATCAAAAAGGCATCAATGGATTGATAAAAAGCAGGCATGTCCGAGATTTGATCAAGCAAATGTACTTTTTGAGCATCTAACTGATACTGCTCAAACAACGCTTTCACTTCAGAGTTTTCTAAGCTCGCACCTGAACCTGCAATCTTAAAGATGATGTTTTTATCTTTCAGCAAGCCCATGGTTTCAAACAAATAAGGATAGCCTTTTGCGGTGTGATAACGCCCTGCAAAACCAATCACGGTTGGTTCGTTTAACTGTAAATTCGGCTGAAACTTATCGAGAAATACACCATTGGCAATCACATGTGTATTAGGATTATTTAAGCCAAAATTTTCATGTTGTAATTTTGATGAATGGGCGCAATAAATAACACCAGCCACACTTTTAACTAGTATACGACTAATAAACAATGAAATTTTTGTAGGAATAGATTCTTCTTTCAATGAAGACAATGAGTGATGAATACCCCAAAAAATTTTAGGTTTTCTAGTCAAACATATTGTACTCAACGATGTAAAAACATTGGCATGGTACATCCAGCATTGAATTATATTTGGAGATAATTTTTTAAATAGCTTATTTAATTTTATAAGAACCAACAAGCTATTTATACCATTCCAGTGGAAGGCATATTTAGCCTTACAAATATTCAGGGCTTCTTGATAAGTATCAGAAATTCTCATTAAAACAATTAATACATGGTCATATTTATCTTGCGTTTCCTTAATAAAACGAGCAAGCATCATCTCCCCGCCACCCATTGCAGAAAAATTAGTAATCACATGCACCATTAATGGTTTATTCATGATGCTGACTCCAGCATACGCAAATACTGCTTAAGTACGGTTTGCTTATGAAACTGCTGAATATGCGCTTCAAAATCAGCATTTTGATATTGCACATAATCTGCAAAAATTGCTTGTTGCATCGCTTGGGTTAAACCTGCCTGATCATTGCATTCGACTAATAAACCAAACTTGGTATGGTCTAAAATTTCACGTGGACCACTTGGGCAATCAGTACTGACCACTTTGACTTTAGAGGCTAAGGCTTGAATGAGTACGCCCGGTAAACCTTCCCAATTTGAGCTTAAAACAAAAAGCGATGCATATTTAAAATAAGCGTATGGATTGGCATCAAAGCCTGGCAAATCCACCACGTCTTTTAGACCCAAGTCACCCACTAGAACTTCGAACTCTGCACGCAGTTCACCCTCACCTAAAATCAATAATCGGGTTTCAGGATGCTGATCATGCAAGGCTTTAAAAGAGCGAATCAGAAAACCAAAGTTCTTTGCTTCAGTGAGACGCCCCACTGCCAAAATCACTTTATTGTCACTGTTCAAAAATTTGTGTGTGACTGGTGCTTTGAGTTTTTCAAAATAGGCATCGTCCAATACAGGGTTATAAATCGTGCTCAGATTATTATTTTTATAACCATAATATTCACGGAAGTCGGCTTCAACTCCTTTGGACACACAGACTACTTGCTGTGCCATGGGATAAGTCCAATTCACCAAAGTTTTCAGTACAAATTTGGCAAGACCTTGCAACTTTAAGTTTTTGGACGGCGTGGATACCTCACGGAAGATCAATCGCGTTGCAACACCTGCAAGTTTTTTCGCAATGCCTGCCACAATATTGGTATGGGTTTGCGTTGCAACCAAGCAGTCGTATTGCTCAGCTTTCATTTTTATTTTTAAAGGCGTGATGCTATTCATCACCCGACCACAATTAAAATTGACCAATTCAATTTTAGAACTGACTTCGGGTAGCAGCTTGGCTTTGTCACCATTAAGGTCACATACACCTAAATGAATCTTTAGCCCTTGTTCAGCAAAGCTGTTCGCCAGTTGAATGACCGTACGTTCTGCACCGCCACCGCCCAAGCTTGGCAAAAAGAACATGACTTTATTCAACATAATCAGACCTAAATTTTATAAAATGCGAGAATATTAACGATGATTTTTTGAGGCTTGAATTGCCATGGCACGTTCCACACGTTCGCGATAATCCGCAATACCCGCTAAGTCAGTATCACTGGCACAGGTGCTTTGAATTTTGGCTTGATAATCAGCAAAACTGGATACCACTTTAGCAGGCACACCAATCGCCACGCTATGGTCAGGAATGTCTTTAGTCACCACCGAACCTGCGCCGATCACCACATTCGAGCCAATGCTCACACCCGGCATAATAATGCTATTCACACCAATAAATACATGTGAACCCACCTGAATTGGCGCAAAGCGTTGATAGCGTTTCCCTTGGTCATCTTTGACCAAACAGGTACTGCCATCATGGGTAATAAATTTCACCCCTGAAGTGACCGTCACATGGTCGCCAATGCTGACCAAGAACGGTTCTGAGCCCCAACTTTTAATATAGATTCGGCAGTTTTCACCGACTTTCACACCTTTTTTACGTGCATAAGCCACACTGCCCTTCGCCATAAAATAAGCAAGATCAAACAGCTGTCGAAAAGCAGAAACCATAAATGCCATACGTATGACCTATGTCAGGATCAGAAAATCGAAAGGAAAAAAATTAAGCTGAATATTTTACGCTGAAAACGTGTTTTAGGATATGAATAGTATTTTAAACAGTTTTGATCTTTTTAGCCGGAATACCGACATATACCCCTGATTCAGGCAAAGATTTAGATACCAAACTACAAGCACCAATCACGCTATCATCGGCAATAGTTACACCATCAAGTACCGTAACCCGTGCACCTAGCCAAATATTTTGTCCTAAACTGACGCCTTGTTTGGTAATCGCATCTTTCACCAACAGATCAGGCTCACCAAATTTATGGTTGCTGGCAATCAAAATACTTTGCGTACCAATACGGGTGTTATCGCCAATGGTGATACCACCACAGCCATTGATAAAAGACTTCGAGTTAATACTGACGTCTTGACCAATCGACACCTTGCCACCAAAGCATTTGATATAACAGCTTTCACCAATAAAACTGTGATCTGCAATTTCTAAAATCGCGCCTTGCTCGACAATTAAACTGACATGGTCGCCAATATAGACATTCTTACCGATCTTGACTTGGCCATTAATCTCTAGAGTACACGCTTTCCCGAAGTAACGGAATTGTGTGCCAAATGCCATGTTGTACATCACTTTACGGCACTGTGAAGCAAACCAATTTATGTATTTTAAGATTTTAAAAAACATCAGTTTTTGTTTCTCCACACCACATATAAAATGGCAAAGTTATAGAAAATTAATGCCACAGGCACCGCCAAGAGCATATAAATTTTATCGACACATAAAACATATAAGCCTGCAAATAAAGCGAATTTAATCAGGAGTTCAACAATTTGCAGTTTAAATAAGACTTGGCTATTCCGCTTGGCAATTAAATAAGCCGAACTTGGCGGATTACAAAAAACAGCCCAATAGCCCAACGCTAAAATTTGGAAATAAGTTGAGATGCCAACCCATTCCGAGCCAAAAATCCATAGATATAGCGATTCAGGCAAAATAAAGAAAATGGCAAATAAAGGCAGTGAAACCAGACTGAGCAATACACTGGCTTTTAAGGCATTTTGATTGGAATCTGTGTTTTTAAATTTGCGAATAAAGAACTGACGCAAAGTTTGTGAGATCAGATTAATCGGAACACGCAAAGTCCGTTCAACAATGGCATAAAAACCCATCGCCTGCACGCCGACAAAATGCGACACCACGTAGTAAGGCAAGTTATGCGAAAAACTATTTAGCAAGGCATGTGGTGTATTGGCATAAATGAAATCTTTATAATGTTTAAATGCCTGCCAACTCACTTGATAGAGCTGATGTTTCAGTAAATAAATCAGCACTGCCACAATCATAATGACCGAACTGACGTTATAACTGTTCACCAAACTAATTTGCATCACGAGCGGTAAAGACAGTTGAACCGCCACCACGATGGCACTACGGAAAATATTTAAACCTGCACAGAAATATTCTTTATGTGCGGAAAATTGATAATTATACAGACTTTGAATCAGGGTATTGGCAAGCACACCTGTCGCGACCGCCCCTGCCATTTCAACATTTAAAATAACACTGATGATGATGCCACTGATCATCGCAATGCCTATTGAGAACACCGCCCCTTCAAAAATCAGACTCTTTTTGTCTTGCTCTTCTGCGACCAATAAAGCTTGATCAAGGCGCAGATTCGCAACGGTCGATAAAACACTGACTATTGCCAATGCAATCCCGTAAGCACCAAAGTCAGCAACAGAATATAGGCGTGTTAAAACAGGAAGTGCGATAAATGTAATTATCGCACCGACCAGTAAACTGAGTGTAATCAGTCCAATGGACTGATATTTTGCGAAAATTTTCGCAATCATCTGTTCAATATCATTTTAAGTTGTTTACGTACCAACGCATTGCAAGTTGAATGCCTTCAGCAATTTTAAACTGTGGCGCATAACCCAAGCCTTGCTCAATTTTGGCAATGCTGGCTTGTGAATGACGTACATCACCTGCACGAAACTCACGATAGACAGGATCACGGTCAAATTGAACTTCATTTTCAGCAAGCGCGACTTGAATGGCACGATATAACTCATTCAGCGTAGTACGGTCACCCACTGCCACATTATAGACCTGATTTTTTGCCTCATCTGATGCAGTCGCCGCCAAAATATTGGCCTGAACAGTGTTATCGATAAAACAGAAATCACGACTGGTTTCACCATCACCGTTGATGAAGACATCTTCACCATCAATCATCGATGCTGTCCATTTCGGAATGACTGCTGCATAAGCACCGTTTGGATCTTGGCGTTGACCAAACACGTTAAAGTAACGTAGGCCAATTGCTTTAAAACCGTATGCACGCGCAAATACATCGGCATAGAGTTCATTTACATACTTGGTTACTGCATAAGGTGAAAGCGGATTACCAATCTGATCTTCCACTTTTGGCAATGCTGGATGGTCACCATAAGTTGAACTACTTGCCGCATAAGTAAAACTTGCAACACCTGCATCACGTGCTGCAGTGAGCATATTTAAGAAACCACTGATATTGGTTTCATTGGTGGTGATGGGGTCAGCAATTGAACGCGGTACAGAACCTAACGCTGCTTCATGCAAGACATAATCCACACCTGCACATGCTTTTTGGCAGTCTGCAAACTGACGAATATCGCCTTCAATAAAATGGAAATTCGCCCATTGCTCAGCAGTCACTAAGCTTTGTACTTCATCCAAATTATGCTGATGCCCTGTAGCAAAGTTATCTAAACCCACTACAGTTTGATTAAGCTTGAGTAAGGTTTCTAAAAGGTTTGAGCCAATAAAGCCTGCAACACCAGTGATTAACCAATTTTTTGGTTTTTGATTTAACTGCTCACATATAACTTGATATTGGCTCATTCTTTTCTTTTCCTTAAAATTATAAACGAATGTCTGATTCAGCTTGGCTTAACACATATTTTAAATCATACAAAATATGTGCTTCTTTACCCAATGCACGAATTTTTTCAGCACCCATTTCTTTAAACTGCTCATGAGCAACGGCCAAAATCACCGCGTCATATGTGCCTTCTTTCACAGACTGCACAGGGCTAATGCCATATTCATGCTCAGCTTCAGCTGCATCTACCCAAGGGTCATAGACATCAATATTCGTGTGATATTCTTTAAGTTCATTGACGATATCAATAATTCGGGTATTACGAATATCTGGGCAGTTTTCTTTAAAGCTTAAACCTAAAATGAGTACTTTGGCCTCTTCAACTTGAATGCGTTTTTTCAACATTGCTTTAACCAGTTGAGTCACGACATAAGCACCCATACCATCATTTAGACGACGGCCTGCCAAAATAATTTCGGGGTTGTAGCCAATCGCTTGCGCTTTATGGGTTAGATAATACGGATCAACACCAATACAGTGACCACCCACTAGCCCTGGACGGAACGGCAAGAAATTCCATTTCGTGCCCGCAGCTTGCAATACGGCTTCTGTATCGATGCCCATTTTATTAAAAATCAATGCTAATTCATTAATTAAGGCAATATTCACATCGCGCTGTGTGTTTTCAATCACTTTAGCCGCTTCTGCAACTTTAATACTTGATGCTTTATGCGTGCCTGCTTCAATAATCAAGTTATAGACTTGATCCACATAATCAGCGACTTCAGGTGTTGAACCCGAAGTGATTTTTAAAATATTGGTAACGCGGTGCAGTTTATCACCCGGATTTATACGCTCAGGACTATAACCTGCATAAAAATCCTGATTGAATTTTAATCCTGAATTTTTTTCTAAAACTGGAATACATACTTCTTCAGTTGCACCAGGATAAACCGTTGATTCATAGACAACCACATCGCCTTTTTTCAATACTTTAGCGATACTTTCGGATGCTTTAACCAAAGGAGTCAGGTCGGGTTGCTTAAATTCATCGATCGGGGTTGGCACTGTCACAATAAAGAAATTACAGTCTGCTAACTGCTCTAAGTTCGTGGTGTAGCTTAAATGCGTTGCTTGCTTTAATTCTTCTGATGAAACTTCTAAAGTATGATCTTGTCCGCTCTGTAGTTCATCAATACGCTTTTGATGAATATCAAAACCCACAACGGGAACTTTTTTTCCAAACTCAACAGCTAGCGGTAAACCGACATAACCTAATCCGATTATGGCAATTTTTAATTCGGAGAGTTGTAACATACTGAAGCCCATGTCATCGATGAATCATCAATCATCGTTATGTTGTAAATAGCGTTAAATTATATCAGAAAATCAAATTTCGATTGTGTAATGATGTTCTATGAGGACTGTAATTTTAATCAAAAATATTTATAGGATTAAACAATTCACCCTATAAAACCAACTTTGTATATTTAAAAAAATTCAAATAACAATAAGATCTTTAAAAAGATATTCATCCATGCAAGTCTTGATTAAACTTACGATTTAAAACAAATGTAAAGCTATATTCTACAAGGTGAATAGTATAAACTTAACATTCTAAAATGAGTAATTTGGGTACTTAAACCCGTATTTCAATGATTCAAATATTTTATAAATAGGATTTGTATTCGAGTGAGTTACTATCGTTATAGCTGTATGTTAGCTTTGAGTCTAAGTATGACGGGTTGTGCCATTACTTCAGGCTTACAAACCTATGACCTTCCTAAAGAAGGCACATTTCAGACTGATTTAGGCTCGACAGTCAATGTTATTAAACTAACTCAAGAAAATTTATTAGCTGTTCAACCTGCCCAAGTAAATCAGCAAAATTTTGCCCATCTATTCAATCAACAACAAAAAAGTTATCATTTAAATCCGGGTGATATTTTATCTATTTATTTATGGGCGTACCCTGAAATTACACCACCCACAAATACAATAAGCAATGAGGAAGCGATTAAATCAAACGGCTACCAAATTGATCAAAGTGGCTATATCCAATTCCCTATTATTGGCCGATATAAAGCAGCGGGTAAATCACTCAATCAAGTCAATCAAGAATTACGTAACCAATTAGCACGTTACTTAAAAACACCTGATGTGATCGTTCGTGTGCTTTCCTACCAAGGCCAACGTTATTCAGTACAAGGTAATGTAATGAAAGGCGGTCAGTTTAACCTTACCGATCAGCCTACAAGCATCTACACTGCGCTTGGCCTTGCCGGTGGTGTAAATAGTCAATTTGGTGACAATGCCTCATTAACTTTGGTTAGAAATGGGCAAAGTTATGTCTTAAATAGCATTGAATTGGAAAAAGCGGGGTATTCTCTTCACAATCTACTCATCCAAGCCAACGATACGATTTATGTCAATTCACGTGAAAACCAAAAGATTTATGTGATGGGTGAATCTGGTAAAAACCAATCATTGCCAATGCGTGAACAAGGTATGAGTTTAAGTGATGTACTTGGCGAAAGTCTCGGGATTAACTCACTTTCAGCGAGTCGTGGCAAAATTTATGTGGTTCGCAGTGACATGAATAGCCCAATGACTGAAATTTATCATTTAGATTTGACCAGCATTGGTGACTTCGGCTTGGCCAATCAATTTAAAATGCGTAGTAACGATATCGTCTATATCGATGCATCTGGGTTGGCACGTTGGCAACGTGTAATCAATCAGGTGATTCCATTCTCAAATATAATTTATAACTTTGATAGAATGGGTCAATAATGTTATTTAAAAATATTCTGGTGGTGTGTGTAGGTAATATTTGCCGAAGTCCTATGGCAGAATATCTTCTGAAAAAGAATCATCCCGATCTGAATATTTATTCTGCTGGAATCTCAGGTATGATTGGGCATGCTGCTGATGCAAAAGCGCAACACTGTATGCAACTCATTGGGATAGATATGAGCGGACATATTGCCCAAAAATTAAATGCTGAACTGATTAAAAAGTCAGATTTAATTTTGGTCATGAGTTCCAATCAATTAAAGCATGTTGAACAGACTTGGCCATTCGCTAAAGGAAAAACTTTCCGTCTGGGTCATTGGCAAAGTAAAAACGTACCTGACCCCTATCAGCATGATCAAGCTTTTTTTGATGAAACGTCACTACTCATTCAGTCCTGCGTCGCAGATTGGACTAAACATATTTAACTTTTGATGTACGATTATGAGCCAAAATACCAATACAGAAGATACAATTGATTTAAAAGAATTATTTTTCTCTCTGATTGCACAATGGAAGTTAATTGCTTTATGTGTAATTTTAAGTCTCGTTTGCGCCCTACTTTATTTAAGAACAACTCCCGATACATATGCTGTTAATGCGTTAGTACAAGTTGAAGAAAATAAAGGAACTTCGGCAGCACTGTTGGGTGATCTTTCAAATATGATTGATCAAAAACAGCCTGCCCAAGCAGAAATTGAAATTCTAAAATCACGTCTTGTTCTAGGAACTGTAATTCAAAACTTACATCTAGATTTAAGAATTTCAGGTACTCAAAACTCATTTACAGATCGTTTATTTTCGCCCCATGATTATGTAACTGAATATAAGAATAAATCAGTCGTTTTCAAAGATAATGAAAAAAGTTTTGAAATTCGTCAATTTGATATCCCTACACAATATCGTGACAAGGATATTGGCCTACAGTTTCAAGAAAATAAACTTTCTTTAATTGATCTAGACACTGACCAAAAAATATTAACAGCACCATTGAACCAAAAAAGTTCTTTGCGAACAGCAGAAGGTCTTTGGGAAATCTCAGTTTATAGCAAAGATCAATTCAAAGATGACTATTTAATTCAAAAGCAATCTTTACCAGCTGCTGTGGACAGCATTTTGGCAAACTATTCGGTTGCTGAAAAAGGTAAAATGACGGGCGTGCTTGGTCTGAATTACCAAGGTCAAGATAAAGAACATATTACTCAAGTTTTGAATGCCATCCTTGCAGCATATAGTCATCAAAATATTGAAAGACGTTCTGCTGAAAGTGCACAAACATTAAAATTCCTTGACGAACAACTCCCTGAACTAAAACAACAGCTTGATGTCGCAGAACGTGAATTTAACAAATTCCGTCAAGAGTTTAATACCGTCGATGTGACCAAAGAATCTGAGCTATATTTAACTCAAAGCATCACCCTTGAAACTCAAAAAGCTGAATTAGAGCAAAAAGTTGCTGAAGCTTCTGCAAAGTACACTAGTGAACATCCAGTGATGCAGCAAATGAATGCACAACTTGGTGCAATCAATAGCAAAATTGGTGAACTCAATACAACTTTGAAAAAGCTTCCAGATTTACAGCGTCGTTATTTACAACTTTATCGTGAAGTTGAAGTAAAACAACAACTGTACACTGCTCTACTTAACTCTTATCAACAATTACGTATTGCGAAAGCAGGTGAAATTGGCAATGTCCGTATTGTCGATACTGCTGTAGAGCCAATTGAACCAATTGCACCTAAGAAATTACAAATTTTAATTCTCTCTATTTTCCTTGGTGGTTTCCTCGGTACATTACTTGCACTACTACGTAACATGCTTCGTTCGGGAATTAAAGATTCTTCAGAAATTGAAAACACTCTGGATCTTCCTGTCTATGCCACCGTCCCACGTTCGCCTGTTCAAGAAAGCCGTATTAAACTCTTGAAGAAGAAGAAAACAATTCCAGTTCTTGCAGTTAAAAATAGCGATGATATTGCAATTGAAAGCCTGCGCAGTATGCGTACTGCTATTCACTTTGCACTGACATCTGCAAAAAATAACCTGATCATGATTTCTGGGCCTGCACCAGAAGTTGGTAAATCGTTTATTTCAACCAACTTGGCTACGATTCTTGCGCAAAGCGATAAACGTGTTTTAATTATTGATGCCGATTTACGTCGTGGGTATTTAAACAAATACTTCAATCATGACAACCAACCAGGTCTTTCTGAATATTTAAATGGTCAGCGTGATCTAGACAGCATCATTAAAACCACTGAAATTCCAAATTTGAGTGTGATTACTCGTGGTAAAAGCCCTTCTAACCCATCTGAGCTTTTAAGTTCTGGTAAATTCAAAGAATTCTTAGATTTGATTTCACCGATGTTTGATCATGTGATCATTGATACCCCTCCTGTACTTGCGGTGACAGACGGTATCATTATTTCGCAATTTGCTGGCGTGAATCTGGTGATTGCTCGTTATGCGAAAACTCAGTTGAAAGAATTAGAGTTAACCGTGAACCGCTTTGAACAAGTGGGTGTGAAGGTCAATGGTATTATTCTAAACGACATTCAACGTAGCTCAGCAGGTTATGGTTATGGTTATGGCTATAACTATTCTTATGGTTATAAAGCTTCAAAAGACCAAGACTAATTCAAGCCTATTCAAAAAAGCCACCGAATACGGTGGCTTTTTTTATTTTCGAAATTTATGTTGCATGCATCTTTCTGTATAAAAAATGTTTTATATATTCATACCGTTATAGTATAAAAATAAGAACATGACTATGATGATCTTTCCTGCACCTTACCTGATCATAGAGATAGGTAAGCGCTGAACAGGAAAAGTCTGCTAGAATTTCAGCAACTTTTTACATATAAAATAATTGTGGGAAAATATATGAGTAAGGCCCTACCTATCGCTGTCGCTGTATTACTCGGCGGTGCCGCACTTGTTCCTGTTTACTATGCAACTAAAACACCTGCTACGCAATCAGCAACATCAACTCAACCAGCTGCAAATGCTTCTGCTGTCGCTAAAATCAGTTATGCACTTGGTTATGAAGTTGCCCATCAAACGCCTCCAGAATTAGATATTGATAGCTTTGTCACTGGCGTTCGTGCGGGTCATGCTCGTGCAAAACCTGCATATACTGAAGAAGAATTACAAAAAGCATATGCTGAGTTCCAGCAAGAAATGCAAAACAAGCAGCTCGAAAGCAATAAGCAAGCACAAAGTAGCAGCGATAATTTCTTAACGGAAAACAAAAGCAAAGCTGGGGTTAAAACCACTGCTTCTGGTTTACAGTACCTAACAACGAAAGAAGGTACAGGTAAACAACCGCAAGCCACATCAGTTGTTAAAGTTCACTACACAGGTAAGTTAGTGGATGGCACTGTATTTGATAGTTCAGTACAGCGCGGCGAGCCAATTGAATTCCCATTGAATCAAGTGATTCCAGGTTGGACTGAAGGTCTACAGTTAATGAAAGAAGGCGGCAAAGCCACTTTGTATATTCCTTCAAACCTCGGTTATGGTGCTCAAGGTGTTCCGGGAACGATTCCACCGAACAGTACTTTAATTTTTGATGTAGAACTCATTGAAGTTAAATAATAAAACCGGTACAGGAGAGCTTTTCGCTCTCCTGCTTTATTTTGAGACTCGGTCATGAAATTACAGATCAGTATGTTGTGTTTGGCACTCTGCTCAAGCACTGTATTTGCCAAAGATGTCAGTAATAAAAGTAGTGCTGCAGAACAAGTCGGTTATAGTTTTGGTTATTTAATGGGACGCAGTAATGCTGAATCCATTAAGGATTTAGATATTGATGCATTTGTTGCAGGTTTAAAGGCAGCATCTAAAGGTCAAGCTTCGTCACTAACAGATGAAGAAATGACCCGTGCCTTAACCCAATATAAAAAGCAAACCGAAGCGAAACAACTGATTGAACTGAAACAAAAAGCGGATGCGAATGCCACCATTGGTGCAGCTTTCCTTGCTGAAAATGCCAAAAAACCGAGCATTCTAGTCACGAAATCTGGCCTGCAGTATCAAGTCATTCAAGCCGGCAAAGGTAAATCACCCAAAGCCAATTCAACAGTGAAAGTTCACTATGAAGGTCGCTTAATTGATGGCACTGTTTTTGATAGTTCAATTGCACGTAACCAACCTGCGATGTTCCAAGTGAGTCAAGTCATTCAGGGTTGGACAGAAGGTCTACAGTTGATGAAAGAAGGTGCAAAATATCGCTTCTTCATTCCTGCAAATTTAGGCTATGGTCAAATTGGTTCAGCAGACGTCATTGAGCCAAATAGCACGCTGATTTTTGATGTAGAGCTCATTGAAGTTCTCCCGAAATAACAATACTCTCTTTAGGAGCATCGACAAATCTCGGTGCTCCTCAATATTTCTTCTTTCCATTATTTTCTTTTACAATTTTTTTGATTGATTTGACTTAAAATTCACATTGATATCTTATATTTATTTCACAAAAACCAATTTCCCTTTATCTTAAGTCTTCATTAACTGCGTAGCCGCACATAAGGATTTGACCATGACCGTTAAAATTAAGACGCGCGAAATTCAATATACAGCAGCGGATGGAACTCAACTTTTTGGCTATTTTGCTGCTCCAGAGTTAGACACTGCAGTCGCAGGTGTGTTAGTTGCCCCTGAATGGTGGGGACGCAATGAATATACCGAACAACGTGCGCGTGAATTGGCTGAACAAGGCTATGCTGCTTTCGCTTTGGATATGTATGGTGACAAAAAAGTCACCACAGATGCCAAGCAAGCTTATGAATGGATGATGCAAACTTTTGATCATGCCGACACCATTGTGACCCGTGCGTCTGCTGCATTAAACACTTTGGCACAGCAAAAAGAAGTAAATGCAGATAAACTCGCAGCTATAGGCTTTTGCTATGGCGGAAAAGTCGTGCTGGATTTAGCTCGTTCAGGTGCTGCATTAAAAGCTGTGGTGACCTTCCATGCAACACTTGCTACAGCGACTCCTGCACAAACAGGACAAGTCCAAGCAGAGATTTTAGTGCAACATGGTGAGCTCGACTCGATGGTGAGCTTAGATGATGTTGCGACCTTTAGAAATGAAATGGATGCTGCCCAAGTGCAGTATCAAATCAATATTTTTGAAGGCGCAAAACACGGCTTTAGCAACCCGATGGCGGATGAACGTGCCAAAGCCAACGGCGTAGATTTAGCTTATAACGCTGCTGCAGAACAACAAAGCTTAGCGGCCATGTATGCCTTGTTAGCACGCCAGCTTAGTTCTTAAAGCCATAAGAACCACTACCAATATTTAATTTATAAAAATGAGGAGAGCACAATGACAGAACTCAATTGTCCATATTGCAATTTTGACGAATATGACGTTATTGCAAAAAATGATTTTGGTGTTGTACTTCCTGAACCACATACACTGTCTAAAGGGCATGCTGTCATTGTCCCGCTACGTCATGTTGGTTCATTTTTTGAAATTACTGATAAAGAACGTAAAAGTTTAATGTCCTTACTTGAACAAGCGCGTAATGAATTAAATTTACGCTATCAACCCACTGGCTTTCATATTGGGTTTAATGATGGACAAGTTTTTGGCGAAGCCACTGAACATGTGCATATTCACATTATTCCACGTTATGAAAACCAAACATTGGCGCTCGATACCCGCTGGGGCTTTAAAAGCTAAACTTTAAATTTACACTCACTAAGGAGCCTCGGCTCCTTTTTTGATGGCCACTATTTTTGCATTTCCCCTGATATACAGTTTTCGTTTTGAACAAAAAGAATGACTATTGAAAGATGTATACTAGGCAGGTTTTTTCAATTTTGACTGTATTGCATGTTTAACTTTTCTGATGCCCTTCTCGACTGGTTTGATGTCCATGGTCGTCATGACTTACCGTGGCAAGTGAAGGATGACCCTTACAAAGTATGGGTTTCAGAAATTATGCTACAACAGACTCAAGTCAAAACCGTCTTACAATATTTTGATCGATTTATTCAACGGTTTCCGACTGTTGAAGATTTAGGCCATGCCTCTTGGGATGATGTGGCGCCCTATTGGGCTGGCTTAGGCTACTATGCACGGGCTCGGAACTTACACAAAGCCGCGGGTATTGTTGCACGTCAGGGACATTTTCCAAGCAATCTTGAGCAGTGGATGGAACTACCGGGCATCGGCCCGTCTACCGCGGGTGCGCTGATGTCTTTAGGTTTAAGACAATATGGCGTGATTATGGACGGCAACGTCAAGCGTGTATTGTCTCGTTTCTTTGCTATTGAAGATGATTTATCGAAACCTGTACATGAACGGGCCATGTGGCAACTGGCGACAGAGCTCTGCCCCACTGAACGCAACCACGATTATACCCAAGCGATTATGGATCTGGGTGCAACCGTTTGCACGCCGAAAAAACCGCTCTGTTTATATTGTCCCATGCAACAGCACTGCAAAGCACATGCACAAGGTTTAGAGACTGAATTACCTTATAAAAAGCCTAAAAAGCCTGTTCCAGTGAGAGAGGCTCAAGTCATGCTGATTCAATCTGCAGGAGAATGGCTGTGGATACAACGTCCGAATAGCGGTCTATGGGGCGGTCTGTGGTGTTTACCTATTTTTGATCAACCCCATGAGTTTCAATCCCACACTCAGCAACTTGGACTGAAACCTACCACCACTCAAGTGCAGATATCACATAGCTTTACCCACTTCACTTGGCTTTTAGAAGCTACTGTATTTACCGTTGCCGCCGATCAAAAAGAACATTTAGCCATTGAATGCAACGCACAGTGGTATACCCCGATACAAGCCACTGCACTCGGTATTCCAACCGCCATGAAAAAACTCATTTCTACGCTAGAACTCGAAAGCCATTCTATGCCATAGTTTTGAACTGCTCATCAATTGAATAGGGACAAATGTGACTCAAGGATTTTTTCAGCTTCGCAAAGGGTTGTTCAGCGGTATTGGTTTTATTTTGCTTTTACTCAGCGCCTGTACGTCGACTCCACCCAAACCATCAGGCAGTACATTGCCTGCTCATGAAGTGAAAAAATTACAAAACATGCGTTTATCCAATCAATTGCCTGTTCCTGTTCATCAAGTCAAACGAAGTGCGCTCAAGGATACTTGGGGCGCAGCGCGTAGCCAAGGACGAAGCCACGAAGGTATTGATATTATTGTTCCACGTGGAACAAAAGTCCTCAGTGCTACAGAAGGTTTAGTTGCTGACTTACGTAATAACAATTTGGGTGGTAAAGTGATATGGATTATGGGGCCCGCAGGCTCTTGGCATTATTATGCGCATCTTGATGCTCATAAGCGTGGCTTAAACGTCGGCGACTATGTCAAAAAAGGTGATGTCATTGGCTATGTAGGTAATACTGGCAATGCTCGACATACTGCACCACATTTGCATTATGGCATTTACTTGGGTGGTAAAGGTCGCAATGCCGTTAACCCCTATCCGTATTTACGTTAATTTTAGGAAACATACATGTCAGAAGCGTTGATCAATCGTCTGGTGGAATTTGCAGAATCTGGTAATCAACAAAAAATCAGCCTCAATGGACAGTCTTATCAGGGCTGGATCATGGAGATCACTGAAGAAGCATTACTCATCAGCACCGGCTACGCAGACAAATCTGGTAAAGATGTATGGATTCAATTTGCCGATCTCGATCAAGCGGAACTGTTGTATTGGGACAATAAAAACGACCAATGGACAGTTTTTAAAATTTAAGTCAAAAGGAGCATTCAACATGACGATACAACGCTGTGCTTGGTGCTCCGAAGATCCTTTGTATATTGCCTACCACGATACTGAGTGGGCTAAACCCAGTTTTGATGAGCAGCATCTCTTTGAAATGCTGTGTCTTGAAGGACAACAAGCAGGGCTGTCTTGGATTACTGTGCTGAAAAAGCGGGCCTGTTATCAGCAGCATTTTTTTCAATATCCCATTGCCGAAATTGCAGCGTTGAGTGACCTACAATTACAAGAAAAATTGCAAGATTCAGGTTTGATTCGCCATATCGGCAAACTCACTGCCATTCGTGATAATGCCAAAGCATGGCAACAGTTAAAAGCCCAAGGGATTCATCCTGTGGAATTTCTTTGGAGTTTTGTCGAAGGACAAATTGCCAATAATGATGTAGTTGAATATCGCACAGCTCCTGCACAAACCGCTCAAAGTCAGGCCATGTCCAAAGCATTAAAAAAGCATGGTTTTAAATTTGTCGGCCCGACGACTTGCTATGCTCTGATGCAAGCCATCGGCATGGTCAATGATCATGAAAATCACTGTGACTTTAAATACACGCACGAAGAATGACCTCAAAAACAGAAAGGATAGAATAATGAGTAACAACACGATCCACGCCTATGCAGCAATGAACAGTGGTGAAGCCCTTGTTCCCTACCAATTTGATGCAGGTGAATTACAAGCCCATCAGGTTGAAGTCAAAGTCGAGTATTGCGGTCTTTGTCACTCAGATATTTCTATTATCCAAAATGATTGGAAATCTTCGGTTTATCCTGTGGTCCCAGGGCATGAAGTGATTGGAACCATTACCCAACTCGGCAGCGAAGCCAAAGGACTGAAAATCGGACAACGTGTGGGCATTGGCTGGACAGCAGAAAGTTGTCAACACTGTGACCCATGTATCGATGGTCGCCAAGTCCAATGTACCGGAACCAAGACAGCGACGATCGTCGGTCATGCAGGTGGCTTTGCCGACAAAGTCCGTGCGGGCTGGCAATGGGTTATTCCGCTTCCAGATGATCTCGATCCAACCAGTGCTGGCCCTCTGCTCTGCGGTGGGATTACAGTATTTGATCCCATCTTACAGCACCAAATTCAGGCCATTCACCATGTTGCCGTGATCGGCATTGGTGGTTTAGGTCATATGGCGATTAAACTGCTGAAAGCTTGGGGCTGTGAAATTACCGCGTTCAGTTCAAATTTAGATAAAACCGATGAACTTAAAGCCATGGGTGCTGACCATGTGGTGAATAGTCGTGATCTTGCTGCAATTAAAGCGCAGCGTGGGAAGTTCAATTTGATTTTAAGCACAGTCAATGTGACGTTGGATTGGCAAGCCTATCTTTCGACTTTGGCACCGAATGGAAGCGTTCACATGCTTGGCCTAGCACTTGAGCCGATGCAAATCCCTGCAGGAATGTTGATCAGCGGTGCTAAATCTGTCACTGGCTCATCAACAGGCTCTCCTGCAGCACTGCGTGAATTACTTCGATTCGCTGCACGTCAAAATATTGCACCACAAATTGAAATGTATCCCATGTCTCAGGTGAATGAAGCGATTGAACGTTTGCATTCAGGAAATGTTCGTTATCGAATTGTGCTGAAAGCTGATTTTTAACGGCAAAAATCTAAGCCAAGAAAGCCTGCTGCATACAGGCTTTCTTGTGCCCTTTATACACTCATCAAAATTAGACGGTGTTTGTATTTATGCATTCCCTACGCACCCAATCTGCAAGCAATAAAATGGCCTGCTGAATTTCTGCCGACAACTCATGCCCTGCATTTAGGCGAATACAATTGTTATAACGATTGTCCTCACCAAAAATTAAACCTGGCACAATATTGATGCCATGTTTTTGCGCATGGTAATACAGCGCCAAACTGTCTATTTGTTCAGGCATCTGCAACCACAGTGCATAACTGCCTTGAGGCCGATTTAGACGGATATCAACCCCTTGAAAAGCGTCGTAAATATACTGACGATACTGCTCGACTTGCACCATTAATTTAGGACGCAATTCAGCAAGATGTTGGCGATAAGCACGACTAAAAATCAAATCTGCAAGTCCTAACTGCAAAGGCGTATTCACCGAATCATTTTGCAAAAGTAATTTGGGACGCAAATGTTGCAAATGTGGTGGAAGACAAAACCACCCCACCCGATAAGAAGGCGATAAAGATTTTGAAATCGACGCACAATAGATCACATAGCCCGCCCGATCCCAATATTTGATAGGCAATGGTCGCTTTGCATTGAAACTACACTCAGCATAAATATCATCTTCAATCACATAACATTGATATTTTTCAGCCAGTTGTGCAATTCGTTCCTTATCTTCATTACTTAAACAAAAACCCAAAGGATTTTGAAAATTTGCAGTCAATAAGCATACTTTCGCGCCTGAATCCCGCATTGCTTGCTCTAAACGATCTAAATCAAAACCTTCAGTATTGGCAGGAATTTCAACAATTTTCCGCTTTAATAAAGCTAATAATTGCAATTGCCCGTTATAGTTCGGCGTCGGGACAATGACACTCTCCCCTTCCGCACTCAGATTTTGCAACATCACTGACAAAGCCGGCATACAACCATTGCTGATGTAAATATCATCCTTAGGCATGTAAAAACCATCTTCAGCCCAATGTGCCGACAAAGCTTCACGCAATTGTGGATGACCTTGCCGATTGTTATATAAAAAATCTTCTGGTTTACAATGCTTTAATGCCCTTTGAATTGAACGTCTGAGTGCTTCAACAGGAACAAAATTGGGGGACAACTGAATTGAACCCAAATGAATCAGGCGGCTATTTGCAGATGCTTCATGGATCTGAATTTGCAATTCTAAATTCGAAATTTCACGAGGTCGGGAATCAAAATCAGGATGATTCGGCACGGCAATTTGCTGGGCTTTCTGTGAGGATTGCACAAAATAACCAGACTTTTCTTTGACATAAATGAGGCCTTTAGCTTCAAGTAATTCATAGCAGCGTTTCGCGGTATTTAAACTGATCTGATGCTGCTGTGAAAATTGACGTAGCGCATACAGACGCTGCCCTGCGGCCAATTCACCACTATAAATTTTCTGTGCCAACTGCTGCGCAAGCTGCTGATATTGAAAAGCCATCTGTACCCTTTTTTTAATCATTCTTGTATCTGTACCCATTAAGTTAACAGATTTAAGCTGATGGCATCAGGTTGATATCTCAAAAATAACGATAGAGGGAAAATTAAATGAATGACTTCACGCAGCTTCGAGCGGGTCTAATCATCATCAGTACACTCACGCTTATGGCGTGCCAACCCGAACAGCACACTCAAGCTCAAAGCCAGCAAAATTTTATCTGTAAATCTTTAATTCAAGGTTTTTTGAGTGCCCAAAAACTGACGCAATATGAACTTGAACTGATCCAACCGATCACTAGCGGTGGGTTACATCAGCAGCTATATATCTATAAAGCCAAGTCTGAAAACGGCATGAATATGATGCCGCAGCAAGCCAAACTTCGCTTTGCCTGTGAACAAATGACCGCGCGGCAATTTCAAATCAAGTTACATCCGCATCAATTTCCAGAACAGACCTTACTCAGCATCGAACTTCCAGAAACACAGCACATGCAGCAGTTGACTGCATTTCGCCTGCCTGAGATGCAAAGTCATTGATCGTTCATATTGAACTAAATCATTGCTAAGGCTTATTTTAAAATTTCAGGAAAGGTCGCAACAGTTTTGCTTTTACCCAGCTGCACTTTCATTTTTTGTAGCATTTGATAAGGCTGTTGCTGCACAAACATATTCACGAAACTGAGCGGAATGGAGCCTTCCGGATTGGCATAGCCATAGGTCGAAACTTTGACCTTTTGATTGCCTAAACGCTGGAAGGTCCAATCGCCCTCATAGTCGGTGAGGCGTACATAATTGGGATTGATCGGATAACCTTTTTTCACCGCTTTATTTTGGATGCTAATAATGCCTTGTGCATCTTTACGCATTTTGCCTTGTACCACCAAATCACGGTCTTTCAAGGGAAAAGGAAAATCCAACACCATATATAAACTGAATTCACCTTTCTGGTCATCGCGGGATAATACTTTGACACTGCCCATATAAGGGACCCAATTCACTGCATTTTCCACATCTAAAATCAGGGAAACCGCTTTTTCAATGGGTACATCAAAACTGGTTTCAGCTTTGTATTGAAAGACAGGATTTTGAGCATTTTGGTAGGTCCAAACCTTAATATTATTTTTATTAATCGTGAGTTTGGCATTATCCATAGTTTTCGCTTGTACTGCCGCAGTGAATGCGACAGCACAGGCCATAAAGATGACTTTTTTCATTCCATTGATCGTCTTATTTTAATTTTATGCTGTTGTTATAACGGATTTTAACGCGCTTTTATACGTCAATATCGTTAAAACCCAGTACATCTTTCATATCGTACTTACGTGCTTCACGACCGACTACCCATGCAGCGGCACGTACTGCACCAGAGGCAAAGTTCATACGGTTGGTCGCTTTATGTGTAATTTCAACTCGTTCGCCATCCGCAATAAACATCGCAGTATGTTCACCGACAATGTCACCACCACGAATCGTTTGGAAGCCAATGGTTTGACGTTCACGTGGACCCGTATGACCTTCACGGCAATACACAGCATCTTGTTTTAAGTCACGTCCTAAAGCACCGGCAATGGCTTCGCCCCACATTAGCGCTGTACCTGATGGTGCATCAACTTTATGACGATGATGGGCTTCAATCACTTCAATATCTACAGTATCGCCAAATACTTTTGATGCCAATTCAAGAAGTTTGATTGAAACGTTTACACCGACAGAATAGTTCGCTGCATAGACCACAGGGGTTTCTGTTGCTGTTTCATCGAGATAAGCTTTTTGCTCATCATTCATACCTGTGGTACCAATGACAATCGCAACGCCGGCTTCACGGCAAAGTTTAAGATGCTGTGCCGTTGCTGCAGGTGCAGTAAAGTCGATCACGACATCACAATCTTTTAAAACCTCAGCAAGGTTACCGACAACCTTTACGCCAACCGCGCCAATCCCTGCAAGTTCACCGGCATCTGCACCGACCAAGCTACTTTCAGGACGTTCTACCGCAGCAGCCAATTGATAACCAGCTTGCTGAACCGCCTGAATTAAGATGCGTCCCATACGACCGCCTGCGCCCAAGATACCAATACGTGGAGCTGCTGACATAACATTTTCCTAATGTTGATTCGAAATTGGTCTTACTATATCAAAACTCCATGCGCAGGCTAAGTTACAAACAAAAAAATCCTGCATTTTCCGAAGGACTTTTGCAAATCAAGCTCTTCGACAGACGCTGACTATTCCCTCACCAAGTTTAGGCATTTTCACGGTATGATAGGCGCGTTCTATTGATCTTGAATATTCATGAAAACCCTATTGTATCTTTGTGCGGCAGTCTGTATTGCACTGGCATGGCTGATTCCGATTCATTACCGACCTTGGGCCACGTATACCGGTGAGCTTTATACCTTTTTTGCCCTGTTTGCCTTAGCGGCAACGTTCTTTAAAGAAAAGCTCATGGTGGCAAAAATTTCCTTGCCCCTGTTGCTCTTAGCGTTGATTCCCTTTGTGCAACTGGCTTTTGGGCAGGTGTATTATTTTAGTATTGCCTTACTCTGTATGCTGTTTGTGTTCAGCTTCTGGCTGTGTATCAATCTTGGTTTTAGCCTCTCACAAGGTACGGAAAAACGCGAAAAAACCTTCCTATACCTGAGCTATACCTTTGTTGCATCTGGGGTCATGACAGGGCTCATCGCAATATGTCAGTGGTTAGATTTCGACTCGTTTCTTCCTTTTGTGATGAAAATTAGTGGAACTACGCGCCCATTTGCAAACTTTGCTCAGCCAAATAACATGGCCACGTTTCTGCTCATGTCCTTGTTAGCCTGCTTATATGTTTATGAACAGCAAAAAGTTAAAACCCGCTATTTGGTCACTTGTGCAATTCCTATTTTAATTGGGGTCGCGCTCAGCCAATCTCGCACCTCTTGGGTGGCAAGTATCTGTGTCCTAGTCTATTTGGCTTATGCACAGTACAAAGATTATATCCGTCTTCGCTGGTTTTACAGCTTGGCCTGGTTTATCGGCTTTGTGGCACTGATTGTATTGATGCCAAAATTAAGTCAAATCATGAGCCAAATATCCGACATGAATATTCAAGAAAGTCGTGACGTAGTCAAACGTGCTGGTGGAGATATGTCTCGTTTAGCCATTTGGCAACAAATGGCGCATGCCGTAGCTGCACAGCCTTGGTTTGGCTATGGTTGGCATCAGACTAGTAGCGCTTTTGTCTCGATCTCTGACACGGTGCAAGGGCCTGTATGGATTCGTAGCTCACACAATTTTATTTTGGATTTCTTATTGTGGAATGGCGCCATTATTGGTGTACCGTTCTTGACCTATTTCGCCTATTGGGGCATCCAATTACAAAAGTTAGCCAAGTCTGCATTATCTGTGATTGGCCTATTGATGGTCGGTGTCTTCATTATTCATGCCATGTTGGAGTTTCCGCAAAACTACGCATATTTCTTACTGCCTGCGGGTTTTATTATCGGGATTCTTCAAGCAGCGAAGCCACAGACGGCTACATTGAGTCTGTCACCATGGTTTATCCGCATTGTTTTCGTGATTGGTGCAGTGCTGATTACGGTGATTTATCGTGATTATGCTAATGCAGCGATTCAGCTGGGCCAGGCATCAAAATATGAAAAAACACCGGAGAAAATCACTAATCATGAGCCGATCTATTTGCTGACGGAATTTAGACATCGGGTGGCGATTATTCGTTTAAATCCGTACTCCATCGTTTCTGAACAAACCATTCAGGATACTGAAAAATTGGTTCGCAGCTATCCAGCGAAATACCACATCATTAAATATGCACGTTTATTGGCCTTTAATGGTCGTGAGGCTGAAGCACGTCATCAGCTACAGCGTCTTAAAAATATCTATAGGCTCGACATGAGCTATGAGAGTTTATTACTACCTATAGCACAGCCGAAACCTTAAAACGCTCATTAAAAAAGCCTGCAATTTTGCAGGCTTTTTTATAGCTAAGTTCAAATCACAGCGAACTCAAGCAAATCATATCAATTAATCAAATAAACGGTCGAAGAATGATTTTTTCTTCGGAGATGATTTATTGTCATCGCCATCCATCGTGTCTTGTAACTCTTTTAACAATTCACGTTGACGAGCCGTTAAATTCACTGGCGTTTCCACCACGATACGGCAGAGTAAGTCACCAGTCATGCTGGTACGTACAGGTTTCACACCTTTACCACGTAAGCGGAACAATTTGCCAGTTTGAGTTCCTTCAGGCACTTTCAAGCTCACACGGCCATCGAGAGTCGGAATTTGAATTTCTTTACCCAATGCAGCATCTGCAATGCTTACAGGCACATCCATATACAGGTCAGCGCCATCACGTTGGAAGATTTCGTGTTCACGTACCACCACTTCTACATATAAGTCGCCTGCTTGGCCATCACGGATCGCCTCGCCTTTGCCACTTAAACGTACGCGGTCGCCATTATCCACACCTGCAGGAATGGTCACTTCTAAAGTTTGCTGACGGTCAGAAACCCCTGAACCATGACATTTATTACATGGGTTCTTAATAATTTTACCTTGACCACGACAGGTGCTACAGGTTTGCTGCACAGAGAAGAAGCCCTGTTGCATACGCACTTGACCTGCACCATGACAAGTTTTACAGGTTTCAACGTCGTTTGGATTTTTAGATCCTTTACCATCACAGGCATCACATGGCGCTGGCGCAGTAAAGGTAATGGTTTTTTTCACGCCCTTCACAGCTTCCTCAAGGGTAAGCTCCATAACATAGCGTAAGTCTGAACCACGGCGTGCACGTTGCTGACCACCACGGCCACCACCGCCAAATGCGCCACCGAATATGTCACCAAACTGACTAAAGATATCTTCTGCGCTAAAACCGCCACCGAAGCCACCGCCGCCGCCCATGCCGCCTTCAAAAGCTTGATGTCCCATACGGTCATACATACTACGTTTTTCGCTGTCCGATAAAACTTCATATGCTTCTGCAGCTTCTTTGAATTTTTCTTCAGCTTCTGGGTTATCTGGATTACGGTCAGGGTGATACTTCATCGCCAACTTACGGTAGGCTTTTTTAATTTCATCATCACTTGCGGTTTTAGATACACCTAAAACCTCATAATAATCACGTTTAGCCATGTCTGGCGATGCTCCTCACGGAATTTAATTTAATACTTAACTGTGGTCTGAAATTGGGGAATCAAACCATTTTTTCAAGGGGTAGGCAGGAAAAAAATAAATCGACTTAGAAAACAGCCTTATTTTTAACGAATTTGGATAGACCTTGGATCCATGCATTTAATAGATACAAAAAGGCAATCGCAGAAAAGATCACACCAATTACCGTGCATGCAGTCACCCAAAGATAGGTGTCCCAATAATAGAAAAATAAAGGAATAAACCACAGTGCGGCAAAAATGGCCATCATGGAATAAATCACGACGGTGCGCATGACCCAAAGCGCTTGGGCTTGGAGCCAAACTTCTGCAGAATCGATTTGAGTTACTTTGCGTGCAAAGCCGTAGGCAAATACACCACTAATCAGGGTAAATAAAGCGAAAAACATGAAGACATAAGAAATCGCAATATAACGGCGATACTTAGCTAAACTCTCTGCTGTCATCTGTGATTCAACCCCGTACACCACAATATGCCGCGCTGCACTTGTGGTTGTTTTACTTTTTAAAAATGTCTTTGTAGATCAGGTGCTACTATAGAGAAAAATTCAATATTTCGCACCCAATATTATGACACTTTTAAGGATTCTGCTGAGTTTTTTTCACTTTAAACCACTGTGCATACAACGCAGGTAAAAAGAACAAGGTCAGTAGGGTCGCCACGATCAATCCACCCATAATCGCCACGGCCATTGGACCGAAGAAAATACTGCGAGAAAGTGGAATCATCGCCAATACAGCGGCCAATGCAGTCAACACAATGGGACGGCAACGACGTACCGTCGCATTGATAATCGCATCCCAAGCCGACTCCCCGGACTGAATATCTTGTTCAATCTGATCAATCAAAATCAGTGAATTGCGCATAATCATTCCAGACAGTGCAATCGTGCCGAGCATTGCCACAAAACCAAAGGGTTTATTGAACAATAACAGGAATAACACCACGCCAATAATGCCCAAAGGTGCAGTTAAAAATACGATCATCGCCCGTGACATGCTGCGTAGTTGAATCATCAATAAGGTCATGACAACTGCGAGGAATAATGGCATGCCCGCATTTACAGAAGTTTGACCACGTGCTGACTCTTCCACAGTACCGCCTACTTCGAGGAGATATCCATTCGGCATCTCTGCACGTAACTGATCAAATGAATCTTTTAACTCACCCACCACCGTTGCAGGTTGCAATTTACTGCGAATATCCGCGCGCACAGTAATGGTCGGTAAACGGTTACGATGCCAAATCAAACCTTCTTCAAAGCTATACTCAATTTTCGCAATCTGCGCCAATGGCACTGAACCACCATTGCTGGTCGGTACAGCCAAACTGCTGAGAGAACCGACATCCAATCGCTCGGCTTGATCACCACGCATCCGAATTTCAATCAGCTCTCGTTTCTCACGATACTGATTAATCACTGCACCACTGATTGAACTATTCAAGAAATTGGACAGATCTAGACTGGAAACCCCCATTTGACGTGCGCGATCTTGGTCGATGTCCAGTTTAATCACTTTGCTTGGCTCACCCCAATCCAAATGCACATTGGTGGTGTTCGGGTTTTCACTGACTTTTGCAGACACCCGTTGTGCCCACTCACGCACCAAGCTCAGATCTTCACCCGACACGCGGAACTGCAATGGATAACCCACGGGTGGGCCATTTTCTAAAAGTGAAACCCGTGTACGTACTTCAGGTAAGAGCTTACGAATTTCTTCTGCTAATGACTGACGAATTTCATTGCGATCATCTAAAGATGAAGCCAATACCACAAACTGAGCAAAACTGGCTTGGGGTAACTGCTGATCTAGAGGTAAATAAAACCGCGGTGAACCTGTCCCCACATAAGCCACAAAATTATCAATGCCTTGTTTTTTCGACAAGAACGCTTCGACTTTTTTTACGGCCGCTTCTGTGGCTTTCAGAGATGCACCTTCCTCGAGCTTTAAATCCACTAAAATTTCAGCACGGTTTGACGGTGGGAAGAACTGCTGTGGTACAGTTTTAAACATTAAAATCGATAACACAAAGATGCCAACCGTCGCTGCAATCACCGTCTTACGATAGGTCACACAAGTGTCGACCCAACCACGGAAACGTTGATAAAACGGAGACTGATAAGGATCGTGATGTTCGCCGGCATGATGCACCATCGGCTGAGGTTCAGGTTGTTTGCGCAAACGTGCCCAGAGGCGCTGATACCACGGGGCTTTTTGTACTAAATCTTTGTTGAAATCTGGCAGTAATTTATCCCCTAGATAGGGAACAAACAGCACCGCTGCAAACCATGACACCACCAATGCAATAGTGACCACTTGGAAAATCGAGCGAGTGTATTCCCCTGTGCTCGATGCGGCTGTGGCAATCGGCAAAAATCCTGCAGCCGTAATTAGCGTGCCTGTTAGCATTGGAAATGCAGTCGTCCGCCATGCATGTCCGGCGGCTTGTAACCGGCTATAGCCCTGCTCCATTTTGATCGCCATCATTTCGACAGCAATAATCGCATCATCCACCAATAAACCGAGTGCGAGAATCAAGGCCCCCAAAGAAATCTTGTGCAAACCGACATCAAACATCTGCATGCCTGCAAAAGTCATGGCCAAGACTAAGGGAATGGAAAATGCCACAACCAATCCTGTACGGAAACCCAAGGAGAAGAAGCTCACCAATAGGACGATAATCACGGCCTCAGCGAGGACTTTCATAAACTCATTGACGCTGCGCTTCACGGCTACAGGCTGATCAGAAACTTTTTTTAGTTCCATACCCAAGGGCAAGGTTTTTTGCAGGCGGGCAAATTCTGTTTCAAGGTTTTTACCCAAAGCCAGAATGTCGCCTCCTTTACGCATCGACACGGCAATGCCTAAACCATTTTCACCCATAAAACGCATACGAGGCTGCGGTGGATCACTAAAGCCCCGATGTACATCTGCCACATCACCCAATTGAATCGTTCGACCATTCACCAATAAGGGCATCTGACGCAGTTCATCAATGTTTTGTAAATTGCCGCTGACACGCACTTGAATCCGGTCTGAATTGGTTTCAAAAAAGCCAGCACTGGCAACCGTGTTTTGCTGCTGCAAGGCTTGTTGAATCGCCGTCACGGGTATGCCCATTTGCGTGGCTTTGGTGTTGGAAATTTCAATCCAAACTTTTTGATCTTGTAGACCAATCAAATCCACTTTCGCAACGTCTTTGACTCGTTGTAACTGGAGCTGTAAACGGTCGGCATATTCCTTCATGGTGGCATAGTCAAAGTCTTTGCCGGTGAGCACATAGATATTACCGAAGGTGTCACCAAACTCATCATTAAAGAAAGGACCTTGCACCCCAGATGGTAATTGATGGCGAACATCATTGACCTTTTTACGCACGGTGTACCAAACATCGGGGACTTGCTGCGAACGTAGACTGTCCTTGGCCACAAAGGTCACCATGGATTCACCCGGACGTGAATACGCCATGATGCGTTCATACTGCCCCGTAGTCATCAGTTCTTTTTCAATTCGATCGGTGACCTGTAGCGAAACTTCTTTGGCTGTTGCACCAGGCCAATAGGTTTGAATCACCATGACTTTAAAGGTAAATGGCGGGTCTTCACTCTGCGACAATTTGGAATAGGAAAATATCCCAACGATGCCCAGCAGAATCATAAAATAAAGGATTAAACCTTTATTTTTCAGTGCCCACTCAGACAAGTTAAAATTCATTATTTAACTCCTGTCTGAATGTGTACCGCACGATTTTCACGATCAACGGGTTGTATTTTTTGTTTTTCGCGGAGTAAATGCACGCCGCCAACCACCACAAAATCCCCTGCTTGCAAACCACTGAGTACGGGCACGCTATCACGTCCGTATTCGCCTAAAGTTACTGGAACTTTACGTACCGTATTGTCTGCATTGACCACCATCACATACGCCTGCTGACCACTCGCAGACACACTCGATAACGGCACATGCAAAACATTCTGCTGTGCTTTGGTTAAAAATACCCGTGCACTTTGCCCCAGTTGAATGGCGCTATTGCCTTCACGTAATGCCACTTTGACACTATAAGTACGAGACTGATCGGCAGCAGGACTAATTTCACGTACATAGCCTGCAAATTTTTCCTGTGGTTTCGACCACAAGGTAACCCATGCATCCTGCCCTGTTTTAATTTCAGCAACAGCCTGTTCAGGCACACCAATGACCACGTCACGTTCACCTGCAATCGCCAATTGAAAAGCTGGTTGTCCTGCTGCAATCACTTGACCAATCTCAATATTACGTTCAGTAATGACCCCATTTTTATTGGCAATTAATTGGTTATAACCGGTCTGATTACGACTCACATCATAATTTGATTGAGCTTGCTTTAAGTTCGACTGTGCCGCTTTATATTGGTTTTCCACCGCATCGTACTGCGAGCGACTCACAGCATTGACTGGCAATAATTGCTTAAAGCGTTTTAGTTCATCTTCAGCAATCTGTGCAGCGGAACGCGCACTTTCAAGCTGTGCTTGTGCTGCATTCAGTTGCAACTGTGCATCTTTGACGTCTAATTTTGCCAAAACTTGCCCGACTCGGACTTGGTCTCCAACATCGACATAGCGCTCAGTGATTTGACCGCCAACCCGAAAAGCTAAAGCTGTTTGCTGGCGGGCTTGTACATCACCCGCATAACTTTTTTGTTCAAAATGTGTGGCGCCCGGCTGAGTCACCATCACAAATGGCACTTCCTGTTCCGTTTGGGCTTTATCCTTGCTGCATCCCCATAAGGTCACACTGCAAACGATAATCATGCTGACAACTGTGGTCTTAATCGTACTCATGAAGTTCGCTCTTAATAAAAAGTCTTTTTTAGGGCAGAATATTATTCAATTAATTTGGTTATTTTTTAATTAATAAACCATGCGGTACATTAATTAGATTAATTATCCGAAATCAATGACCTTTTCGCCTTTTTTGGAATTTTTTCAGCAAATGAATGTCGGCCGCCCGAAAGACTTAGAAAAACGACAACGGATTTTAGAGTCTGCAAAACAATTATTTTTAGAAATGGGCTATCACGGTTGCAGCATGAATCAGATTGCGCAACATGCAGGGGTCACCAAACTGACGGTCTATAACCATTTTCAGGACAAAGCCACTTTATTTACCAGTGCAATTGAAGATACCTGTGAATATATTTTAAATACTCGCCCGCGACATCTGCACAGCGAAAGTCATTTTATGCAGGCTTTCGTAGAAATTTGTGAGTTGGGGCTGAACATCATGAATTTGCCAGAAGCCATTAAACTGGACTTATTACTTTTGGAGTTGGCTGCCGAACACAGTCCCTTGGTGGAACAGTTTTTCCGTGCCTCACATTTGAAAATGCGCCAAGTCTGGGAGAATTTCTTTCAAGACGCAGCAGCTTTAAATTTCATTCAGCAGGATAATCCTGCCCGACAAACTGAACTGATTGTGTCGCTACTGATGGGACTACGCCATCAAGAAGTCTTATTGGGCATGCGCCCAGTACCTGAAACAGCAGAGCGACAGGCCATTATTCACTCTGCCATCGACATCTTTATGCTGAAATATCAACTCGGCACACAGAGCTAAGCATTTTCTGAAATATTTCAAGGCTAAACTGAAACAAATGGCATAGCTATTGCTCATTTACCTAGAAAAGTCATCCGACTTTTGTCTGTACCCCCCTTTTGCCACAGCACTTTCGGGGTATAGTCGAGACAGGAATACGCGGAGAAATAACAAATGATTCAACAAATTGATGCTCCATTACGTGAAGACGTGCGCTTACTGGGCAATTTATTAGGTGAAACCCTAAAGCAGCATGCAGGACAAGATTTGTTTAATCAGGTAGAGCAAATTCGTGCTTTGTCTAAAGGCGCACGCGATGGACAAGTTGAAGCCGAAAAACAGTTAGAACAATTATTTTTAAATTTAAAAGATGAAGAAATTCTGCCACTGACCCGTGCATTTACGCACTTTCTCAACTTTGCCAATATTGCCGAACAATACAATGTGGTACGTAGCCGTCGCCAAAGTGAGTTTGATGAGCAAGCACCTTCACCGAATCCACTCGATCATTTATTTGAAAAATTTAAAAGCAATAACATCAGTGCGGAACAACTGTTCCAACAAATTTGTGAATTAAAAATTGAACTGGTCCTGACTGCACATCCAACCGAAGTCAGCCGCCGTACCTTGATCCAGAAATATGATGGGATTAATGATTGCCTGTTTAAAATGGATCAACAAAAACTTACGCCACGCGAACGCAAAGCCGTACTGGATGATTTAAAACAACTGATTTGCTCGGCATGGCAAACAGATGAAATTCGTCAACATCGCCCGACGCCTGTCGACGAAGCAAAATGGGGCTTTACGACCATCGAACAGACCTTGTGGAATGCTGTACCCAAATTCATGCGTGAATTGGATGGCATGGTCCAAGATCATTGTGGCAAGACGTTGCCTTTAAATGTTGCTCCTGTGCGCTTTGCATCATGGATGGGCGGAGACCGTGATGGTAACCCAAACGTCACCCATAATATTACTCAAGAAGTGCTTTGGCTTTCACGTTGGAAAGCTGCCGACCTGTATTTACGCGATATCGAAGACCTACGTTGGGAACTTTCGATTCAAGAATGCAGTAAAGAACTTAGTGATGCTTTGGGCCATTTCCACCCTGAACCGTATCGTGAATACCTGCGTGATGCGCGGGAACGCCTTAAAGCCACTCGTCACTGGTTGGCACTAAAACTCCGTGGTGAAGAGGCTGACGATAGCCAAGTCATTAAAAGCCGCCATGATTTGCTTGATCCACTATTGGTTTGCTACCGTTCACTGATTGACAGCGGTTTACCTGAAATTGCCAATGGTCAGTTACTCGACTTTATTCATCGAGTGAATTGTTTCGGTATCGAATTACTCAAATTAGATATTCGTCAGGAATCCACACGTCATCGCCAAGCGATTTCTGCTATTACGGAATATTTAGGTTTAGGTAATTTTGAAACATGGACGGAGCAAGCCCGTCAAAACTTCTTGATTCAGGAACTGCAAAGCAAACGCCCACTGTTACCGAAGTTTTTAAATGAGCCAAAACAAAGCCTGATTGAACATCCAGATGTACAAGAAGTCTTTGCGACCATGCGCACTTTGGCAGAACAGCCACCTGAAAGTTTAGGGGCTTATATTATTTCCATGGCCGAACATCCAAGTGATGTCTTGGCTGTATTGTTACTGCAAAAAGAAGCCGGCATCAAACAAGCGCTACGTGTCGTGCCACTGTTTGAAACCTTAAAAGATTTGGATGGTGCAGCCCGTACCATGAATACCCTATTTAATATGCATTGGTATAAGCAGCATATTCAGGGTAAACACGAGGTGATGATTGGCTATTCAGACTCAGCCAAAGATGCGGGCTTTATGTCGGCAAACTGGGCGCAGTATCGTGCACAGGAAGAATTAACCGCAGTTGCGAAAAAACATGATGTACAACTGACATTATTCCATGGCCGTGGCGGTTCAATCAGCCGTGGTGGTGCGCCGACACAGCAAGCGCTGTTTTCACAGCCACCAGGCTCGATTTCAGGGGCGATCCGTGTCACAGAACAAGGGGAAATGATTCGCTTCAAGTTTGGATTAGAAGGCATTGCCTTACAAAACTTGGAAATTTACACCGCTGCGACCTTAGAAGCGACCTTATTGCCACCGCCTGAACCGAAACAGGAATGGCGTCAGCTCATGCACAGCATGACGGATCTGTCGGTACAGGTGTATCGTCAAACCGTGCGTGAAAATCCGCATTTTGTAAAATACCTACGGACTGTAACGCCAGAACTGGAACTACAAATGTTACCGCTCGGCTCACGCCCAGCCAAACGTAAAGTTAGCGGTGGGATTGAGTCATTACGTGCGATTCCTTGGGTGTTCGCATGGACGCAAATCCGTTTGATGCTTCCTGCTTGGCTCGGTACTGGTGCTGCGATTAATCAAGTGATTGATCAAGGTCAAAAGCAGACACTCGAAGAAATGTTAGAGCAATGGCCGTATTTCCAAACCCTGATTGATATGTTGGAAATGGTCTTGTCCAAAGCCGATGGTCATGTGGCGCTGTATTATGAGTCTCATCTGACTGATGACGCAGACCTCAAACAGTTGGGCGAAGAGTTACGTCAGCGTTTACGTGATGCGGTACAAACGCTATTAGCACTCAAAGGTGAATCGAAATTACTCAGCAGTAACGATGTGCTCGACCAATCCATGAAGGTGCGTAAGCCTTATTTATTGCCGCTACATTTACTACAAGCCGAACTGATGAAACGCCGCCGTGCATACCTTGCCGAGCGTCAAGCTGAAAATACCCCAGTCGACCATGCGTTGATGGTTAGCATCGCGGGTATTGCGGCAGGTTTGCGTAACACTGGCTAAATCTTCCAAGTTTTCAAAAAGCACACAGAACTGTGTGCTTTTTTTTTGACCAGTCATATTGGTTTTAATTTATTTTGGAATATATAAAATAAGAAAAATTTATGAAGAATTGGCTCCAAGCCTATTTGATTAATTGCATGATTTAATGCCTTTTTTATACCCTTAAAACTTTTACCATTTGGTAAATTTATATGTAAAGTCATGTAATTAGTTTGAACAAAATATTTTTAAAAGAGATTAAATCTTCTAAAAAACAAGAGTATGATGTGCACAATTTATCTATTGAGTGCTCATTTTATGTCCAATTGGTTTCCCAAATGGCGCCCGTACGAAGGCAATATTGATGCACGTCCTGTAGGTACAAATGAGTACCTACCTCCGGTGCAAAGTGTTGTATTGGGGATACAACATGCCTTTGCAATGTTTGGGGCAACTGTCCTTGCGCCATTTTTGATGGGCTTTGATGCCAACCTTGCGATTTTAATGTCGGGGATCTGTACCATCCTGTTCTTCTTTATGACAGGTGGTCGTGTACCAAGTTATTTAGGCTCTAGTTTTGCCTTTATTGGTGTGGTGATCGCGGCAACCGGTTATGCAGCGTCAGGTACTGGCGCGCCAAATGCCAATATCGCATTGGCTGCTGGCGGGATCATGGCCTGCGGTATCTTATATGCCATTTTTGGTTTTATCGTGATGGCAACGGGTACACGTTGGATTGAAAAACTCATGCCGCCTGTCGTTACAGGTGCAGTGGTGATGATTATTGGTCTGAACCTAGCCCCAGTGACCATTAAAGGGGTTGCCGGTAATAACTTTAATATGTGGATGGCATTAGTCACTGTACTGTGTATGGGTTCAATTGCAGTGTTCACGAAGGGCTTGTTACAACGCTTATTACTGTTGGTCGGTCTATTACTGGCATATTTGGTGTATTACATCATTTCCAATGTCATGGGTCATGGCACGCCAATCAATTTCGTTCCCGTACAAGAAGCCGCTTGGTTTGGTGTTCCGCACTTCCATTCACCTGTTTTTGATTTCAATGCCATGCTTATCATTGCACCGATTGCGTTGATTTTAGTTGCAGAAAACCTTGGTCATATCAAAGCTGTGGGCGCGATGACAGGTGAAAATCTCGATCCGCACATTGGTAAAGCCTTCGTTGCAGATGGTGTTGCAACCACACTTTCAGGCGGTGTCGGCGGTCCGGGTATGACCACTTATGGCGAAAATATTGGTGTGATGGCAGTAACGCGTGTTTACTCGACCATCGTGTTTGTATTTGCAGGTGTATTCGCCATCTTCCTTGGTCTTTCTCCAAAGTTTGGTGCAATTATTCATACCATTCCGCAAGCCATTTTGACAGGTGCATCGATTGTTGTATTTGGTCTAATTACCATTGCAGGTGCGAAAATTTGGATTGAAAACAAAGTCGATTTCTCAAAAAATAAAAACCTGATGGTGGCAGCAGTCACGATTATTTTAGGTACAGGTGACTTTGCACTTCAATTCGGTAACTTCAACTTAGGCGGTATTGGTACTGCAACATTTGCAGCGCTGATTTTGAACTGGTTCTTTAGTTTGGGCGATAAATCAGAATAAGCCTCCAAAGCATTTAAAAAGAATACAATATTCATTTGAAAAGCGGCCGAAAGGTCGCTTTTTTTTATAGCTACACTTTCGGTAAGATAAGGCATTAGCCAAGGAATACACCCTATGCGACTGGATTTGTTCGACCTTCAATTAGTGCTGCACATTGTAGACAGCGGCAGTCTGACCAAAGGCGCTGCTCGTTCTGCCATCTCGCTACAAGCAGCCAGTGAACGGATTAAAAAACTCGAACAGCATTACCGCACAGCCCTGTTCACTCGCCAAGCCAAAGGGGTCAAACTGACTCTTGCCGGTCAAACCTTGGTTGAACATGCACAGCGTATCTTAAGTGAGGGGCAACAATTAGAACATGCTATGCTGCCCTTTGCGCGTGGGCTGAGTTCCAATATGACCTTATGGTGTAATTCATCTGCACAAAGTGAATATTTACCGGTCTTGCTGCCACGTTATTTGCTGGAAAATCCCAACACAAAAATTGAGCTGCATGAAGCCGAGTCTAAAGACATCATTGCAGCGATAGAGCAAGGTAATGCACAACTAGGCTTAATTTCAGGTTTCTTTAAATCCGAACAACTACAGACACTTGAGTTTGCCGATGATCCTTTGGTACTGATTTGTCCTATAACTCATGAATTGGCCTCGTTATCTAGCGTCAAACCCGCAGAGATTTTAAATTATCCCTTTGTCGGTTTGATGCAATATCATTCCTTGCAACAATCGATCGAGGCTCAAGCCAAATTATTCGGCTGTGAAATTCAGTATCGGCTGCGGTTGCCGAACTTTGCCGCGATCGCGCAAGTGGTGGCGAATGGTGTGGGCATTGCCATCATGCCAAAACGTGCGGCCCAACGATTACTCAATTTGTATGCCTTTGCACAAGTTGAGCTCAGCGGTGACTGGGCCAATCGGAAATTGCTCCTCACCGCACGTAATTTTGATGATTTACCCTTAAATTATCAGCATTTCAGTCAGTTTCTACTGTCACAAAAATCTGCTTTGGATAGCTAAGTCTAGTCTTTAAATTACGCCAAACTGGTGCAGCATCATATAGCTACCAAGGGCAATCAATCCGATAAAAAACACCTTACGGAATTTTTGTTCTGGAATGCGGTAACGTATTTTTTTCCCTGCCCACATACCAATGAGCGCAGGAACCAGTGCCATAGCTGACATGGCATAATCAATCGGGAGATCTTCCACAGGATTTTGCTGTAAGAACACTGCCAAACAAATGGTTGACGTGGTAAAGGCCAAACCGAGTGACTGTACAAGATCATCGCGTTTGAGCTGCAAACCTTGCAAATATGGTACTACCGGGATCACCACCACACCTGTGGCTACAGTCAGCGCTCCACCGAGATAACCGATCATTGGAGATAGCCATTTTTCATGTGGTGCAAAGTTCGGCAAGCTTTTCGCACAAAGCCCATACAGTCCGTATAGTGCCAACATGCCCCCCAGTAAAACTTCACTTTTAAATTCACCATGTCCTAAAGTTGGAAAAACACTCCAAATTGAACCGACGATAATCCCAAGTAACAAGGGCCAAAAGCGTTGAATGAGGCGCAGCACCTGCCCTTCGGCAAATAGTTGCCAAAAGTTGGTGACCATGGATGGAATGATCAATAACGTGGCTGCCTGAAATGGACTGATCACCATGGTGAGTAAGCCCATCGATACCGCTGGCAGGCCTAACCCAATCGTGCCTTTAATCAGACCTGCGATTGCAAAAACTGTGATGACGAACCAAATCATGGCGAAACTCGCTGAAGAATTGGTTCTATGCTATGCAATTCAGGCGCTTTGAAAAATCAGTGTTTTTGGAATAGAGCCTCAATAAAAAGTTGAGGCTAGGTTATAGCGTCTAAAGCAGATAGCGTAGATGGGCTAAACAAACTCTTTTGATTTTGAATAAGTTATAAGCGTATTGGTGGAATAGTGATATAAAAACCGTTCCAATATGCTGTTTACTAGAACGGTTTTTAATAAAATATTGATACTTATAGGAAAATTTCAAGAATTTCGTATAACGTGTATTATGTTAATTTTAGGAAAGCTTAATAAATCCGTGTTTAAAAATTAAACTAGAAAGATTTTGTATTACTATCAATTTAGAATTCCTCTCTTATAAATCTTATTTAATGACGCTATCTTTTTGTATTGATGAAGCTATTTTATCAATGGTAGTACGAACACGTATTGGTAAGAAATTTGATCTTTTCCATACAATTTGAATAGGATAGTTAGTACTTGAATAGTTAGTAAGTAGGTGTATTAATTGACCACTTTGTATATATTCTTGAATCAACCAGGAAGGTAACCAACCAATTCCTCCATGCATTAGTACATAATCTAATATGCTTTTTATGTCATCCATTTGAACTTTATTTTTTGGCAAATATTTCATAGTTTTATGATGAGAACTTTGAAATATCCACTTTTCAAGCTGCCCATTTTTCAAATATCCAATAGTCTGATGGTTATCTAAATCTTTGATGCTCTCAGGAACCTGGTATCTTTTTAAATATTCAGGTGTGGCACAGAGCCACATTGCATGCTCAGAAATCTTTTTAACCATTAATTGACTATTATCTTCTAAATTACCAATTCTTATCACTAGGTCATAATTATCTTCAATTAAATCAATATAACGATCATTAAAAGAAAGAACCATATTCAAATTTTGATGTTCATCTGCTAAGTCTCTTAATATCGGAACTATGAACTTTTGTCCAAATAATACAGGCATAGAGATACGTATCATTCCCTGAATATTTTGATTATTACTTTCAAATAATGTCTCAGCTATTAATAATTCTTGTACAGCCCGCTGGCTATGTTCATAGAAAATACTACCTTCTTCTGTGAGAGCTAAATGACGTGTATCCCTGTTAAAAAGTACTACTCCGAGCTGTACCTCAAGCTTTGAAATCATCTTACTGACAGCGGAACGAGTCAGATGTAATTTTTCTGATGCTTTAGTAAAACTTCCTTGTTCAACAACACTAATAAATGCCATCAAACTTTTCAGATCATTAACACGCATATTAGTTCCAATTGGGAATCAATGAGTTGATTTATTATCACTTTTGTATCCAATTTATCAATGATAATCTAATTAAAATTCATATTAGGAACCTTACTATGAACAGAATTTTAGTTATCAAATCTAGTTTTATGCAGGAAAAATCTCTAAGTAATCAGCTCATTAATAAATATTTATATAGACGTAAGCAAAGTGGTTATGTTGACCAAATAATTGAACATGATCTAGGAGCTATGAACTTACCAGTATTAAACTTAGAGATATTTAATGCCTTACGTGGAGAGGCGAATGAAAAACCTGAGGTAAAAGCAGCAGTAGCTCTCTCTGATCAATTTATTCAAGAGCTGAAAGATTGTGATCTATTATTGATTGCAGCACCAATGTATAACTTAAATGTACCAACCCAATTAAAAAACTGGTTCGACTTAATTGCACGAGCACGAGTAACTTTTCAATATACAGAAACCGCACCCGTAGGATTAATTAAAGGTGTTAAATCAATTATCTTTAGTTCACGTGGTGGTTTTCATCAAGATCTTCCAACAGATGCTGTTACAGCATATTTAATAGCAGTATTAGGATTAATTGGTATTAATAAGGTAGATTTTATATATGCTGAAGGCACTGATATTAAACCATTAGGGAAATCTAAAGCACTTGAATTAGCTTCACAGCAAATTGCTTTACAAACGAACGTAGGATTGTAAGTGTATTCTTCCTTATGGCAATGAAATTATAATTTTCTATTGTTCTAAGGTTCCTATTTAACATAATACACGTTATACGAAAGGCCCTATTTACGGGCCTTTTAATCATCTGATTAACATAAAATCTCTTATACGAAATTCAAATCGGTCCCAACTATGGACGAATCTCTTTCAACTCACGTTGAATAAAATGTTGAATCATATCGCGGTATAAACGTTCCACAATATCTGCATTTACACCGTGCTCTGTGGCTTGTAGACGAATTTTACTTATTACCGCTTCGACACGCTCTGGTGATTGAACATCCTGTACTGAACGCTTAAAACGCACCGCTTGATCGACATAAAACTGACGTGCAGCAATGAGCTCAATAATCCCCTGATCAATCACATCAATCTGTGCGCGGGCTTGCTCTAATGACTCAACTTTTTCTTTCTTCATCTTCTCTGGCTTCACTTTCAGCGGTGTTTTCACTTTTATACTTCTCTTCTAACACATTACTGAAAATACTTTCAATCATCCATACGCGGTATAAGCTATTAAATACATAGCTTTGACCTGCAATACGTAATTCCAAGACGGGAAAATCCGGCTGTGACTTCATCTCACAGTGCATATCATTTTCTTTTAATTTTTCAGCAATATCCTCAGTGCTCAGTTCAGAAATCTCTAACTCATACTGTAAAGCCTGAAAATGTGCTTTGAAGGATAAATCACGCCCTTTGGTCCATACGGCTTCCAAAATGCGATACATCACATCAATACGCTGCTCTTCAGGTGCACTGTAGTAAAGCTGTGACATAGCTAATGTCGCAGCTTCTGTAGGCCGGCAAAATGGTGTGAACTTAACTTCGGTCCGTTTAGACAGACGTGTTGCCAAACTCCAGTCAAACAAATCACGACCGTGATACGACAATGGATACACATTCAGCTGAATATTATAATAGTCCGCCAATTCCTCACGAATATAAGCCAACAGTAACCATGAAATCGGATCTTCCATCGCGATATAAAGATCAAGCTCAGGATCGAGTCCCTGAATTTCATTCAGCTCTTCTGCATCACTGATCAGGTGCTCACGCCATTCAATATGATTGATCATAAAGATCGGGTTATCTGTCAGGAGTTTTTGTTGTTTTAAACGGCGCGTTAAACGCAGTAAATCATCTACAGCATGGTACTTACGTTCGCCAAATTCAAAATACCCCGTCAAAATTGGTAAGTCAGAAAAGATCCGTTCTGGAAAATCTTGCGCTTTATGATGACGGCTGGCCATCGCGTACAGTGTTCTCAGCTTGCCATACTGCTTTTGCCACAACATGTGGAACACATCTTCAAGTAAATAAAGAAAATCTTGGCCGCGTAATGGGGTATTTTTTAGAATAATTTCGGCTTGTTCTAAAGCTTCAGCGGTCGGTTGTTCAGGTGTTTCATGAAAACTAAAACGATGCTGCCGCGCTAAAATTTGGGCATCATTCAGACAATATTGTTGCCATTCTATCGATGACATTTGATTAGGAGGTTCAGCACTCTGACGACAAATAATCACTTTCAGTGGTTTAATTTCATCACTGAGAATTTCTTCTAATTGAGGCAGTTGCTGAGCAGCCAAATAGCTATAGACATCATCCAGTCGAAGATAAACACTCAGACCTTGTTCCGTGGGTAACACCGCTTGTCGGGTCGGTTTCTGATAAAACCAACTCGATCGGATTGGATCGAACCAACGGCGTAACAGTGACATGCGTTTTTTGCCTCAAAATGATGAATTGTGCCGAACCTGCCAGCACATGCTTAAAATTCAACTTCTATTATGAAGCTGTTTTAAATGAGATATAAGCCTTGTGCAAAACTTATATCAAGTCAGGGCTGAATGTTCAATGTTTAACAATGGATTAGACGTCTAGATTTAGGTCAGTCACCGCACCTTTTTCCGCACCAGAGGTCAACTTGGCAAATTTAGCCAAAGCGCCGTGGGTATAGTTGGGTTTCGGTTTGACCCAGGCCGCACGACGTGCAGCAAGTTCATCCTCAGCCACATGCCAAGTCATTTCACGCGTTTCAGCGTTAATTGATATTTTATCGCCGTTTTTGACCAAGCCAATTGGGCCGCCTTCATAGGCTTCTGGCGTCACATGACCAATCACAAAACCATGGCTGCCGCCCGAGAAACGCCCATCAGTCAACAGTGCAACAGATTGGCCTAGACCTTTACCAATAATCGCTGAAGTCGGTTTCAGCATTTCCGGCATACCCGGCCCGCCTTTCGGCCCAACACCGCGGATCACCACCACTTCGCCTTCTTGTACTTCACCATCTAAAATACCGCGCATGGCACCCTGCTCACCCTCAAATACCCGTGCAGGCCCTTCAAAATACAGCCCTTCTTTACCGGTAATTTTAGCCACGGCACCTGTCGGTGACAGATTGCCTTTGAGTACCACCAAGTGCGAATCCTTTTTGATCGGTGCATCAAATGGCAGAATAATTTGCTGACCTTCAGGATAATCCTCTACCTCGGCTAAGTTTTCCGCCAAAGTTTTGCCCGTAACGGTTAAGCAAGAACCATCGAGCATACCTGCATCCAGCATGCGCTTCATCAGCGGTTGAATGCCGCCAATGGCAATCAGTTCCGACATTAAATATTTACCCGATGGGCGCACATCGGCCACCACAGGAATATCTTTACCAATGCGCACAAAATCATCCAAAGAGAGTTCCACGCCTGCGGTATGCGCCATGGCAATCAAATGCAGCACGCCATTGGTTGACCCGCCTAAAGCAATCAGCACTTTAATCGAGTTTTCAAAAGCAGCTTTGGTCATAATGTCACGCGGTTTAATATCGAGACGCAGCAGATTCATCACGGCTTCACCTGCACGCTGGCAGTCGGCAATTTTATCCGCGGATACCGCTTCCTGTGCTGAAGACCCCGGCAAGCTCATGCCCAGTGCTTCAATCGCTGAAGCCATTGAATTGGCCGTGTACATACCGCCGCACGAACCCGGCCCCGGCAGCGCGACTTCTTCAATCTGCTTCACTTGAATTTCATTGATTTCGCCTTTGGCATGCTGACCGACTGCTTCAAATACCGAAATCATGTCGGTATGACCAGCTCCTGGTTTGATGGTGCCACCATAAATAAACAAGCCCGGACGGTTTAATCGCGCCAAGCCCATGATGCAACCCGGCATGTTCTTGTCACAGCCGCCAATCGCAATCACGCCATCATAGGCCTGACAGCCCACCACAGCTTCAATAGAGTCGGCAATGATTTCCCGCGATAGCAGTGAATACTTCATACCTTCAGTACCATTGGAAATGCCGTCAGAAATCGTAATAGTATTAAAAATAATGCCTTTACCGCCTGCAGCATTCACCCCGCTTTCAGCTTCACGCGCCAAGCCATCAATATGCATATTACACGGCGTGACATTGGCCCAAGTCGAGGCGATGCCTATAAATGGGCGCTTAAAGTCAGCATCTTGGAAGCCTGTGGCACGCATCATGGAACGTGCAGGCGCATTTTCTATGCCGTCATAAACAGGTGCTGAATGTTCGCGGATATTATTTTTACTCATTGTTCTTCCTTGGCGATCGCTGATTTTGTGCCTCAGTTTTGGCGGATTCTTTTAAATTTATTGTATAGAAAGCGCTCGGTATGTAAAAGAAATTACATCTCAACAAAAGAGATTTTTAGTGCATGCAATACCATTCAATCACATGAAAAAGCGACATGAATGTCGCTGTTGTCCTGTATGGCAGGGATGCCATATCAGGAGAACAAAAGATTTTTGTTACTTTTGATCTTTCAAAAGTAAGGGATTGCCTACACAAAGCCATATAAATTATAGCTACTATTCGAGGCTGTCTTTTTTAGAATTTTAATGACATCAACTAATTATTAAATTTTATTTAGTTGCTTCAAGAAACATTATTTTTAATCAGATTAAGAAATCTATAACTTAGAATTATTGTCCCATTATTTCATTTAAAAGCTGATTACAGCGGAGTCTTACCTCTATAAAAGCTAATTTTCGGAGCTCGTATGTTACTTTTGTTTCGGCAAAAGTAACCAAAACCATTTGTCATCCGCAAAACTCGGCAACTGTTTGCAACTAAAAGAATGATCGCAGAAACATTCACTTTTAAATTACCGTTTGCCTCAGACAGTTGCGGATGACATTTCCTCGTATCCAATGCAAGTTATGTAGATGTAAATTAAAAAAGCACCCCATGTGGAGTGCTTTTTTATTTGGAGATCTAAAATTTAGATTTCACGTACTGCGCCTTTCGCCGCACTCGTGGTATGCATTGCATACGCTTTCAATGCTTTCGAAATTTTGCGTGGACGCTCTTCAACTGGATGCCAACCTTTGCCTTCTTGCGCTGCACGGCGAGCCGCCATGGTTGCTTCATCAACAGCTAAGTTGATGGTACGGTTTGGAATATCAATTTCGATTAAATCGCCATCTTCCACCAAACCAATTGCACCACCTTCTGCTGCTTCAGGTGAAACGTGACCAATAGACAGGCCTGACGAACCGCCCGAGAAACGACCGTCAGTCAATAATGCACATTCTTTGCCTAGACCTTTCGATTTTAAGTAGCTGGTTGGGTACAACATTTCTTGCATACCCGGACCACCACGTGGGCCTTCATAGCGAATCACAACCACATCACCGGCTTTGATTTCATTACCCAAGATCGCCTCTACTGCTGAATCTTGGCTTTCAAACACACGTGCAGTACCGTTGAATTTCAAGATTGAATCATCTACACCCGCAGTTTTTACGATACAACCATCGAGTGCAATGTTGCCGTAAAGCACAGCTAAGCCACCGTCTTTCGAGAACGCATGTTCAGCATTACGGATCACGCCATTTTCACGGTCACCATCTAGTCGTTGGTAATATCGATCTTGTGAGAATGCAGTTTGCGTTGGTACACCGCCCGGCGCTGAACGGAAGAATTGGTAAACATCTTCATTTTCAGTACGGATAATGTCCCATTTATCTAAAGCATCTTTTAAGCTTGCTTCGTGAACAGTACCCACAGATGTGTCCAATAAGCCTGCACGGTCTAATTCACCGAGAATGGACATGATACCGCCAGCACGGTGTACATCTTCCATATGTACGTCGTTTTTCGCAGGTGCAACTTTACAGAGTACAGGCACTTTACGAGATAAACGGTCAATGTCGTCCATCGTGAAATCAACGCCAGCTTCATTGGCTGCAGCCAACAAGTGTAGAACGGTATTGGTTGAACCACCCATCGCGATGTCTAAAGTCATGGCATTTTCATACGAGGCTTTGGTCACCATTTCACGTGGCAATACGCTGTAATCATCTTGTTCATAGTGACGTTTAGCCAATTCAACAATTAAAGAGCCTGCGCGTTCGAATAATTTTTTACGGTTTGCATGTGTTGCCAGTGTAGAGCCGTTACCCGGTAAAGACAGACCCAATGCTTCTGTTAAGCAGTTCATTGAGTTTGCGGTGAACATACCTGAGCATGAACCGCAAGTTGGGCATGCAGAGCGTTCGTATTCTGCTACTTCTTCATCGGTATAGTTGTCATCTGCAGCCACAATCATGGCATCAATTAAGTCGATCGCTTTGTCGTTGCCACGGATTTTAACTTTACCCGCTTCCATTGGACCGCCCGAGACAAATACCACTGGAATATTCAAGCGCATTGCCGCCATCAACATCCCTGGGGTAATTTTGTCACAGTTGGAAATACATACCATGGCATCGGCACAGTGCGCGCTCACCATGTATTCTACTGAGTCTGCAATCAAGTCACGTGAAGGCAATGAATACAGCATACCGTCATGGCCCATCGCAATACCGTCATCGACTGCAATGGTATTGAACTCTTTAGCTACACCGCCTGCTTGCTCAATTTGACGCGCCACGAGTTGACCAAGGTCTTTAAGATGAACGTGACCCGGTACAAATTGAGTAAATGAGTTCACGACGGCAATAATTGGTTTACCGAAGTCTTCATCTTTCATACCAGTTGCGCGCCATAAGCCGCGCGCACCCGCCATATTTCTTCCGTGTGTCGATGTTTTTGAACGATAGTCAGGCATTTTATATTTCCAACAAAGTTTGAGCTTGAAATGAATCCTACAGATTCACTCTGGCTAAATCATACTGACAATGATGTAAAATCAGTCGAATTTTAAACCTATCATACACCAAGCCATTGTTTTTAAAGATGGCTTTTTAAGCTGAGATTTGGGCAGATGGGTCTATCAATAAAAACGAGTGATTTGACGACAAAAATCTTTTAACTGAAATCTACTATACCGCCATCAATGGCTGCACAATACAAAACTTTCATGAATAATTTTTAAATTTTATATAAATATAATTTATTTAAAAATTGCAAATTTGCGATTTTGGGTTATGAAATCATTGAGCTTGGACAGCTTCAAAGTTGCAAAAATCAATTTCTAATGTTCTAAATTACGCATTAATCATTTGCTATAATCCACATATTCAACACAGATTCGGTTCATTCATTTTGAAAATCATCTTTGCCGGTACGCCAGAATTTGCCGCAACAGCACTAGCTGCATTGCTCAACACACAACATGAAATTGTTGCGGTATACACTCAACCTGACCGCAAAGCTGGACGTGGACAAAAACTCACAGCTTCTGCCGTAAAGCAATTGGCTTTAGAGCACCATATTCCTGTTTACCAACCCCTTCATTTCAAATCATCGACTGAAGAAGGTTTAGCCGCACAAGCGGAATTAAAGGCCTTAAATGCCGATGTTATGGTGGTTGCAGCCTATGGTTTGATCTTGCCGCAAGTGGTGCTAGATACCCCGAAATATGGTTGCCTGAATATTCATGGCTCATTGCTGCCACGTTGGCGTGGTGCAGCACCGATTCAACGTGCCATCGCAACAGGTGATATTGAAACAGGTGTCACCATTATGAAAATGGCAGCCGGACTAGATACTGGTGACATGATGTATAAAACCATCTGCCCGATTGAAGCAACGGATACCTCTGCAACTTTGCATGACAAACTTGCAGAGCAAGGTGCAACTGCAATTGCTGCCGTTTTAGACACTGAACAAACATTGCAGCAATATTTAGACAGCCGTGAAGTCCAAGACGAAGCGTTAACGGTTTATGCACATAAGCTTTCAAAAGCCGAAGCAAAAATTGATTGGTCCATCGATGCTGTACAAATCGATCGTAATATTCGCGCCTTTAATCCGTGGCCGGTAGCATTTATTCAGTTGGATGAACAAAACAACTTACGTGTTTGGCATTCTGAACTTTCTGCTGTGTCTGCACCGAACGCTCAAGCAGGTGAAATCATTGCCATCGACAAAAAAGGCATACACGTTGCCTGTGCCAATGGCAGCGTGATTATTTTGACCTCTTTACAATGGCCGGGTGCTAAACCACTCAACCCTGTACAAATTTTACAAACCCAAAAATTGACTATTGGACAAATTTTATAATGAAGCAATCTCCCAACGCCTCGACCCGAGACCTTAATTTACGTGCTCAGGTAGTGAAGACGTTATTGGCTGTCCAAAATGGTCAATCGCTGCAATCGGTACTCGCGCAGCAAATGAATATCGTGTCAGATAAAGACCGTGCGTTATTCCATGAATTGGTGCTCGGTTGTTTACGTCAATGGTATGCATTGAAACAATTGACTTTACCATTACTGTCTAAACCAGTAGATAACCAAGTGGTTGAAACCTGTTTATACCTTGGTTTGTACCAATTGTTGTGTACCCGTGTCGCGGCTCATGCTGCAATTTCTGAAACGGTGGAAGCTGCAAAACAATTGGGTATGGGAAGTCTAAGTGGCTTAATCAACGCAATTTTGCGCCGTGCAACACGTGAAACAGAACAGTTCTACGACGTGCTTGAACAAGCCACAAATCTACCAAGTTGGTTAACCAAACGCCTGAAAAAAGACTGGGGCGAACAATTTGACGAGCTCAGCTATGAGCTTAAGCAAATTGCACCACTGACTTTACGTGTCAATACACGCCAAGTCAGCCGTGATGAATACCTTGATATTTTGGAAGATGAAGGCATCGATGCACATCGTTGTGAACTGTCTGATGTCGGTATCGTGATGGACGAAAGCCTACATATTCCAAGCTTACCAGGCTTTGAAGCAGGTGGTTTTTCGGTACAAGATGAACATGCTCAACTGTGTGCAACACTATTACCAAATCTCGATGGTAAATTTGTGATTGATGCTTGTGCTGCGCCGGGTGGTAAAACCGCACATATTTTAGAGACTTTCCAACCGAAGAAACTCATTGCACTGGATCAAGATGAAAAGCGTCTAAAACGTGTGGTTGAAAACCTTGATCGTTTGGATCTCGATGGTACACATGTCGAAATCCAAACTGCCGATGCCATCACCTATACTGCTCCTGAACTTGCTGATTGTATCGTGCTCGATGCCCCATGTACTGCTGTCGGTGTAATGCGTCGTCATCCTGACATTCGTTTACTACGTCAATCGGGCGACATTGCGAAAACAGTAGTATTACAAAAGCAAATTTTGGAAAATATGTGGAAGCAGCTTAAAGTTGGCGGTACGCTGCTTTACATCACTTGCTCAATTTTAAAAGCTGAAAATGAACAGCAAATGGTTGAGTTCTTTGCCAATCATGCCGATGCCCAAGAAATTAAAATTGAAGCGGATTGGGGTGTTGAACAAATTCATGGTCGTCAACTGTTCCCGAAAGCGGGTTATGGCGATGGCTTCTTCTACTGTCGTATTCAAAAAACAGCTTAATCTGCAATAGAATTTGCTTTTTAGCACCACATAAAAAAGGAACCCGAGGGTTCCTTTTTTTATCAGCGATGAAGCTTAATCTTCTTCATCTGGATGTTTTGCTAAATGGATCGACGCTAAGATCAAGCCGCCCCAAAGTAAAACCATTGAAATGATCATCATGATTAATGCAGATGTATTCATGTTATTTCTCCTCAGGTTTTTTGTCTTTCATGCAACTAAATACAATTGCACCAAGCACAAAGATCGCAATGACTAAACCGGCTACAGGCAATAACACATCTACTGGATAACCACCATAGCCTTTAGACGCAACGTCTTTAATGGTTAAGCCTAAAGCTACTAATAATGAAAGCGGAGTAACAACCGTTAACAAGAAGTTCCAACCAAAGCCCAATTTGATACTTGAATGTTGATTCACATGATCACGTAATTGCGCAAGCAATGGACGACGGAACCAAGACACCAAGATAATCGAGAACAAACCACCCGCCACGATACCAATGTTATTGGCAAAGTAGTCAATGATGTCAACAAAAGTAATTGCACTATGCGTTGAGAAAATTAAGGTTGATACAATGGCAGAACCACCTGCCACAATCGTTACGGCTTTTTTACGTGACCAGCCGAATTTATCTTGGAACGACGCAATTGGCACTTCCAAAATACTCACCATTGACGTAATACCCGCCACAGCAAGTGATGAGAAGAACAAGAAACCAAATAAATCACCGCCAGCACCCAAGCTCGAAATGATTTTTGGGAAGGCAATGAAGGCCAAGCCAATACCACCTGAAACTACTTCATTTACAGGTACACCTGCACTATGCGCCATAAAGCCCAATGCTGCAAAAATACCAATACCCGCTAAGATTTCAAATGATGAGTTGGCTAATGCAACCACAACACCTGAACCAGTCAAGTTGGTTTTTGCTTTTAAGTAAGACGCATAGGTCAACATGATCCCGAAACCAATCGATAACGAGAAGAAGATATGACCAAAGGCTGCTAACCATACTTTATAGTCAGTCATCGCATCCCAATTTGGTGTAAAGAATGCATTTAGACCTTCTGTAGCGCCAGGTAAACGCACCGCTTGAATCACCAAAATCGAGAACAAAATCACCAACAATGGAATAAATATTTTATTCGAAAGCTCAACACCTTTCTTCACACCACCATATAAAATGAACATGGTAATCGCCCAAACAATCACCAATCCAAAGAATAAGGTCGGTACAAAACCAAAGGCAATTCCATCGGCATTTTGCAAGTAGGTATTAAAGAAGAAGCCTTGCGTATCTTCACCCCATTTTTGACCGATTGAGTAGAAAATATAACTGCCGGCCCATGACAATACGCTGGCATAGTAGATCCCGATGATGAGTGTCACCATCACTTGCCACCAACCTAATGCCTCACTGTTCATAAGTTTTTTATATGCAGTTGGCGGAGCTTTTCGGAATTTATGCCCCACTGCATAATCTAAGAATAATAAAGGCAAACCCGCTGCAAAAATTGCAATTAAATAGGGAATTAAAAATGCACCGCCACCATTTTCATATGCTACGTAAGGGAAACGCCAAATGTTTCCCAAACCTACAGCGGAACCAATAGCGGCAATGATAAATCCTGATCGTGCCGACCAGTTTTCACGATTATCTGACATAGAACACCTAAACCTCAGGCATCTTTAACTGCTGCTTGTTATGGTTATATCGCGAGCAAAAAAAGAACCATAAAAATAAAATTCTGGGTGTTTGATCTGGTGAGATACCTTGTGAGCGTCTATACCAAATTGCAAACAGAAAAATTACATGCGCATTTTGGTTAAAAACACCACAAATAACTTTCCCTTTGTATGAATTAACAATACTCACTTTTTTTAAGTTTTTCTGTAATTTCTACGGCAAATATTCCATTTTTATAATGTGTTTAGGCTTAAATGTTCATTTAATCAGCTTATTTTTCATACAATTTAAGTTATCAATAATATAACTTTTAGGAATATTTTATTTCCAATTAAATTTTTAAAGTTATTTCACTCGATAATGTCCGGTAATTTGATAAGCATACAAAAGATCTTCTTCCTGTGTGCCCTCTCCAATATTATGAATGATGAGCGGAACATCGCTAGCTTTCACTTTACGATCTGAAACCACGCCAATATGCACTAAACCCCGTCCTAAGTCCCAAGTGACAATATCACCTGCCAAATATTGCTTATCTTTGACTACATAGCCCTGACGTTGCATCCAGGTTTGAATATTGGGAACACGCCGATGATCAATATTTTTATCGGTTCCTTTTAAGCCCCATTTTTGTGGATACTGCTTAAAATTGGCTTTCATATCTTCATGAATGACTTGTTGTAAATCAATCGCTTGCTGTCGTAATGCACGAATTATCACATCGGTACAAACACCCTTGATTAAAGGGACATCTCCCATCGGATAACGCAGTGCAGTATACGCAGGATCATAATATAAGGTTTTCCCAATCTGACTGCGTGCATCCGTCACCATTTGAGTGGCGTTAAAGGCAAAGACAGCCATATTCACGGTCATCAAACTGACCAATAATAAAATTCTTTTCATTTTTTCTTATGCACTTTAGGTTTTTGAAATGATTAAAAAATGGGCTTCGAACAGATCCATACTGAACCAAGCCCAAGTTTAAACTGCTACAGTTTTATCGCCAATAAGCGTTCTTCTTGCATATCTCGAATGGCAGACTGAATTCCTTCACGGCCTAAGCCAGAATCTTTTACGCCACCATATGGCATGTTATCGACACGGAAAGATGGAATGTCATTAATGATCACTCCACCGACCTCTAAGTGATTCCACGCATACAACATTTTATTCAAATTTTGCGTATAGATGCCCGCCTGTAAACCAAAACGGCTGCTATTAATTTTGGCGATACCTTTTTCAAAGTTTTTGTATTTCTCTAAAATCGCTACAGGGCCAAAGATTTCATCTTTATACACTTCTAGCGATTCATCGACATTTTCTAATAAAATTGGATCGAGCAAAGCCCCCTGATGTTCACCACAAACCAATGCTTTGGCACCTTTTTTTACTGCTTTATCGACCCATTTATGCACGCGTGTTGCTTCTGCTTCCTTAATCATAGGACCGACCATGGTGCTTTCCAAGTGAGGATCAGCCGCTTTAAGCTGCTTCATTCTCGCCACGAGTTTTTTCTTCACATCGGCATAGATATCAGCATGCACCAAGATGCGTTGTACGCTGATACACACCTGCCCTGCATGGTTATACGCCCCACCGACTAAGCGTTCAATAAATGCCGCTGAAATTTCCGTATCAGGCTCAACCAATACCGCAGCATTACCGCCAAGTTCTAAAGTCACTTTTTTACGTCCCGCACGCGCTTTCATATCCCAACCAACCACATCGGAACCGGTAAAGCTGAGCAGTTTAAATCGGTCATCTGTGACCAAGACATCTGCATGTTCACGTGGACAAGGTAAAACTGAAAAAGCACCTTTAGGTAAATCCGTTTCTGCCAAAACTTCCGCAATTTTTAAAGCTGAAATAGGCGTCAAACTTGCAGGCTTCAAAACAAATGGACAGCCTGCGGCAATGGCAGGTGCAATTTTATGCGCAGTCAGATTGATCGGAAAATTAAACGGGCTGATCAACGATACAGGACCAATTGGCACATGTTTGACCATGCCTTGATAGCCAGATGCCGCTGCGGTAACTGCCAATGGGATCATGCGACCATCATCCATCTGTGTGACAGCATCGGCAGCAATTTGAAAGGTATTAATTAAACGTTCAACTTCAGCAGCTGCGGCTTTATGCGGTTTTCCACCTTCCGCAATTAAAATTTCAGTCAATTCTGCACGCATTTCATTAAAACGTTTAACACAGTGCAGTAAGATTTTTTGTTTTTGAAAAGGTTCCAATGCCGCCATTGCAGCGCTAGATTTAACCGCTGAATCAATGGCTTTTTCAATGGTTGCAGCATCTGCGAGTGCAACGCGTGCATATACGTCTTGGGTATATTTTTGATTCACTTCTAACCACTGATCGGTAGTCGCTGCTTTACCTGCAACATAGAGCGGATAATCTTTTATATCTTGTACGGCTTTGGACATGACGATATTTCCATGATCTTGAGACATTATTGATAAATGTGAATAAATCTATGCCCTCTATCATGCGCTGACTGAGCACAGAGTTCACTATATTTAAGTAACAAAATGAACCACAAGCCTCAAACTTGATTACTTATACGCCCTGAACTTCATCCCCTATTTTCAAACCTATGCTTGCACTGAAAAACGTATGATCGAGTCTATATATAACGATGAAATTAAATTAGAAAAGCTATCTAAAATATTAAATCTCATTATTTATCATAATATTAATAAATTCTTCAAAACTAAATTAATAATAAAAAATGTGAATACAACATAAAAAAAGCCCATCAAATGACGGGCTTTTTAAATCTATGATTTAGCTATACGAACGCTGTGTTTTCACTGAAGCCTTATTCACATTTTCTAAAGCGGCAACTTCTTCATCCGTTTGCGCTTTGCGAATAAAGAACACTGCAATTGCTGCGATGACTACTGGAATTCCCACAGCCATAAAATTAATTTGATGTGGCAATTCTTGTGATAATAAATAGCCGATCAGAATCGGTCCAACAATCGCACCTGTACGCCCCACAGCAGATGCCCAACCAATACCTGTAGAACGAACAGACAGCGGATAATACTGTGCAACATAGCTATAGAGTAAGATTTGAGAACCAATTGCTGATGCACCTGCCACTGCAACCAAAAGGTAGATCACAGGCTGTGGAGAATTAAAGCCGAGTAAAGATAATGCCACAGCACCTGCCAGACATAATGTAATGATCACCGGTTTTAAATGGAACTTATCCGCTAAGATACCTCCCCCAATCGTACCAATTACCGCACCAATATTCATCGCCAATAGGAACGTCAAACTGCTACCTAATGAATAACCTGCGGCCATCATTAGTTTTGGTAACCAACTACCTAATGCATACAGAGTTAATAGGCACATAAAAAAGCATAGCCAAAACAACATCGTACTTATGCCACGACCTTGCTTATACAACGCTCTAACAGACGCTCCACCCGGAACAGCAACTTCAGTCAGTTCAAGTTGAGTATTTGCAGTCACCGTTTGCTCTGGTGCAATGGTTTGAATCATCCTACGAGCTTCATCGTGACGATTCACCTTCACCAAAAATGTGAGCGATTCAGGTAAAAATTTCCAAGCAAACGGCAACAGTAACAGTGGAATACCCGCAATGAAGAACATGATTTGCCAGCCATAATCCGCAGTAAACCATGAACCAAATAGAGCGGCCATGATGCCACCCATTGCATAACCACTGAACATAGTGGTCACTAAAGTACTACGTAGATGCTTAGGTGCATATTCAGACGTCAATGCCACAAGGTTCGGTAATACTCCACCAATGCCAAGTCCAGCAATAAAACGTAAAGCACCAAATTCAGTAGGATTTGATGCAAAACCGCCTAGAAATGTGAATGTACTGAATAAAAATACACAGATCATGATGACTTTCTTACGGCCAATCTTATCAGCCAAAGTACCAAACATCATGGCACCAAACATCATCCCTGCAAGTGCTGTACTCGCAAGCATGCCTGCCTGAACAGCTGTTAATCCCCAATCTTTCATCAATAAAGGCAGCGCAACACCATTGATCGCTAAGTCATAACCATCAAATAAAATAAGAATTAGACACCACATCATGATGCTGAAATGCGATTTTGTGAACTTAGCGTTATCGACAACGCTATTCACATTCATTGTGCTTGTAGACATTGAACCTCACCTCCAATTGTGAGTTTTATTTTTCGCTACAATGCCGTTTTTCAATGTAAATTGTCCAAAATTACAAAGGTATAGACCCATACCTTTCAGATATATCTATGTCATTTGGGAATAAAATGTCATAAAAACTTAGATATTTTTGAAATATTTATACATAAAAAAATCGATGGACTGCGGGTCTAGTTTTAATAATGATTAATTATCAATATGTTATTAGAAGCTAAATCACAATCAGACGATAGATTATTTGATATGAAAATTGTCAGAATAAAACTCAAATTTTATAGAAAAAAATCGCAGTTCTACGATCTAAGTCGTAGATTTCTAAATCATAAGTCATCAGCCATCACTTAAGTCGATAATTAGGCATTTAAACTGTTGTTTTAGCTGACTTACATTCAGGTTTTCCGACATTTTTAGGCTGAGAATTCCCTCAATTGATGATTTTTAAATGCGTTTATTGTCTAATAATCATCCATGTTTAAATAATTCAAGTCTCAATCTATCAATAATTTTCTCACTATCAATAATTTTCTCATTTTCCTGTTTTATCCTTCTACTTTTCTGCTTATTTTTCCCTTTTTCTTCGACATAAAAAAACACCCCCTGCACTAGTCAGGGGGTGTTTCGAATAATGAGCTGGCGATGACTTACTCTCACATGGGTAACCCCACACTACCATCAGCGCTAAGAGGTTTCACTTCTGAGTTCGGGAA